>CAYYDO010000191.1:0-3909 GCA_964470595.1 uncultured Burkholderiaceae bacterium
CCCAAGGCGATTCTCCAGTATCCCGATGTCGATTCCGAGCTGCGCAGCGCCGTGGAAAAGGTCTCGCGCGGGCATGCCTCGCCGCGCGATTTCTTCATCGACAAGCTCGCCGAGGGTGTGGCCACCATTGCTGCCGCCTTCTGGCCCAAGCCGGTGATCGTGCGGCTTTCCGATTTCAAATCCAACGAATATCGCAAACTCATCGGCGGCTCGCGCTACGAGCCGGAAGCAGAAAATCCGATGCTCGGTTTTCGTGGCGCATCACGCTATCTGGCCAAGGATTTCGAGGACTGCTTCGAGATGGAATGCATCGCCATGCATCGGGTGCGCGAGGACATGGGCCTGCGCAATGTCGAGCTGATGGTGCCCTTCGTGCGCACGGTGGCCGAGGCCGAAGGGGTCGAGGCATTGCTTGCCCGTTATGGCCTGTCGCGGGGCAGCGGCGCAGACCCGGATGGCAAGGGCGGTCTGCGGCTGATCATGATGTGCGAGTTGCCCTCCAATGCCTTGCTGGCCGATGAGTTCCTGAAGCATTTCGACGGTTTCTCGATTGGCTCGAATGACCTGACACAACTCACACTCGGGCTCGATCGTGACTCCGGCCTGGTGGCGCATGCCTTTGATGAACGTGATCCGGCGGTCAAGGCCTTGCTGAAGATGGCGATCGATGCCTGCAACCGGGCTGGCAAATATGTGGGAATCTGCGGGCAGGGGCCGTCGGATCACCCGGATCTGGCGCAGTGGCTGATGGCGCAGGGGATTCAGTCGATATCGCTCAATCCGGATACGGTGGTGGATACCTGGCGGTCGCTGGCGAAGTAGCGGGGCGCTTACCCCCAACCCCCGCTGGTCACTCACGACGTTACGTTTGCTTGAGAGCGTTGGCGTGGTTGGCGGCAAGCGCTGCGGAGTCGCGATACACCACGCGATCCTTCGCGCTTACCCCCACCCCCGCTCGTTACTCTGGGTGAAGTACGGGCTGAGTGTTGCCCAAGCATTCCGACGAGCGTGGTGTTCTCGCGAGGCGGGGTGCTTGGGCAATACTCAGACTTCGGCTAGTTGCCGCTCGTCGGGGTGTTCTTCTCATCGACGAAGATCACCGTCGGTGCGTGCTTCGCCATTTCATCGTCGCTCATCATCGCGAATGTGGCGATGATCAACAGATCCCCCACCTGCACCCGCCGTGCCGCCGAGCCGTTGACCGAGATGATTCCCGAGCCCCTTGGTGCATTCATCGCGTAGGTGATAAAGCGCTCGCCGTTGCTCACATTCCAGATATGCACCTGCTCGTATTCCACCATGCCCGCGGCATCGAGCAGATCCTGATCGATCGCGCATGAGCCGATGTAGTTGAGTTCGGCATGGGTGGTGGTGACCCGATGCAGTTTGGCGCGCAACATGTGTCGAAGCATGAGTCGTTCCCTTGTTCAGAGCCGGAATCTTAGCGTGGTACTGGGGCGGCCCCCGCTAGCTGCTCTTTTTCGTGCTGTCGCGCATCAGCCGGGCCCGTTCGCGCACCCATTCACGGTCTTTTTCGCTCGCCCGCTTGTCGTGCTGCTTCTTGCCGCGGGCCAGACCGATCTCGAGCTTGATGCGCCCGCGCAGGTAATGCATGTCGATGGGCACCAGCGCATAGCCGGCCCGCTCGACCTTGCCGATCAGTTTGCGGATCTCCTCGGCCTTGAGCAGCAGCTTGCGGGTGCGCACCGGATCGGGATGCACATGCTTGGAGGCCTCGGGCAGGGGCGAGATGTGTGCGCCCAGCAGAAACACCTCGCCCTGGCGCACGATCACATAGGACTCTTTCAGATTGGCCCGGCCGGCCCGGATGGCCTTGACTTCCCAGCCCTCGAGCGCAATACCCGCCTCGAACCGCTCCTCTATGAAGTAGTCGTGGAAGGCCTTCTTGTTCTGAATGATCGACATAGAATACGGGCATGCCTGATGTTGCGAAAACCGTGCTGGTGCCCTTTTCGGCACGGCAGATGTATGACCTGGTCGCCAATTGCGAAGACTACCCCGCTTTCCTGCCGTGGTGCGCGGGAGGGCGCATTCTAGAGCAAAGCGGCGATACCGTATCGGCAGAGCTCAACATCGATTTCCGGGGCATCCGGCAGTCCTTTGCCACGCGCAATGTCAATGTCCCCGGCGCGCGCATCGACATGCAGCTGCTCTCCGGCCCGTTCAAATCCCTCGAGGGGCACTGGACATTCACACCGCTTGCCGAAGACGCCTGCCGGATCGACTTCACCCTGGAATATCACTTCTCCAGCGCGATACTGGAAAAGGTGATCGGGCCGGTGTTCAACCACATCACCACCACCTTTGTGGATGCCTTCGTGAAGCGGGCCGAGGCGATCTACGCCTGAGGGGCATCACGCTTCTCAACCGCGTATCGGCGTTCGCTCCGTTGCACATCGCCAGCCCGCACGAGACGCTCCGTGGCCGCGACTGATCTCCCACCCGCGCAGGAGCAGCCCCCCGCCACCATCACGGTCGAAGTCTGCGTGGCCTGGCCGAAGCGGGCCATCCGTCAGCAGCTGCGGGTGCCACAGGCGAGCCTGCTGGCCGATGTGCGTGGCCATCCGGAACTTCTGCCCGAACTGGCCCAGGCATGGGATGCAGCCAGCGGCATCGGCGTCTTTGGCGAGACCTGGCCGGCGCGCCGCGCGCTTCGTGACGGCGATCGCATCGAGTTGTGGCGGCCACTTCTGGCCGACCCCAAGGACGCCCGCAGAGCCCGCGCGCGACTGCGCGCAGCCACAAAAGGACGGTCGGTATAATCGGGCTTTGGAACTAGGGAGCGCCCATGCGCCTGCTACAAAAAGCCCTGACCTTCGACGATGTCCTCCTCGTTCCCGACTACTCCCAGGTTCTCCCCCGCGAGACATCTCTTGCCACGCGGCTGACCCGCGACATTCATCTGAACCTGCCGGTGGTGTCCGCAGCC
Organism: uncultured Burkholderiaceae bacterium; assembly: GCA_964470595.1. GTDB lineage: Bacteria > Pseudomonadota > Gammaproteobacteria > Burkholderiales > Burkholderiaceae_A > Lacustribacter. The sequence continues at coordinate 2,951 of CAYYDO010000191.1, forward strand.
ATGGATACCGTCACCGAGGCACGCCTGGCAATCGCCATTGCCGAAGAAGGCGGCATCGGCATCATTCACAAGAACCTGAGCGCCGAGGCGCAGGCCCACGAGGTGTTCAAGGTCAAGCGTTTCGAGGCGGGTGTCGTGAAGGACCCGATCACCGTCTCGCCGGACATGAGTGTGCGCGATCTGCTGGCGCTGTCGGCCGAGCGTCGCATCTCCGGGCTGCCTGTGGTGAAGGACGGCAAGGTGGTGGGCATCGTGACCAACCGCGACCGGCGTTTCGAGACCGCACTCGATCAGCCGGTGTCGTCGATCATGACCCCCCGCGAGCGTCTGGTCACGGTGAAAGAGGGCGCCAGTGTCGAAGAGGCCAAGGCCCTGATGCACCGGCACCGTATCGAACGCGTGCTGGTGGTCAACGATGATTTCGAGCTGCGCGGACTGATCACCGTGAAGGACATCTTCAAGGGCATCGAGCATCCGCTCGCCTGTCGTGATTCGCTGGGCAAGTTGCGCGTGGGCGCAGCCGTGGGCGTGGGCGAGGGCACCGAGCATCGTGTCGAGCTGCTCGCGCAGGCCGGTGTCGATGTGATCGTGGTCGATACCGCGCATGGGCATTCCATGGGGGTGCTCTCGCGGGTGCGCTGGGTCAAGGACAACTATCCCGCCGTGCAGGTGATTGGCGGCAATATCGCCACCGCCGATGCCGCCAAGGCACTGATCGATCACGGTGCCGATGGCGTCAAGGTGGGCATCGGGCCGGGCTCGATCTGCACCACACGTATCGTGGCCGGTGTCGGCGTGCCGCAGATCACGGCCATTGCCAATGTGGCGCAGGCATTGGCGGGCAGCGGTGTGCCGGTGATTGCCGATGGCGGCGTGCGCTACTCCGGCGATGTGGCCAAGGCGCTTGCCGCGGGTGCCGACGCGGTGATGATGGGCGGCATGTTTGCCGGTACCGATGA
>CAYYDO010000192.1:0-3898 GCA_964470595.1 uncultured Burkholderiaceae bacterium
TCTTGATCAGCCTCGTGATATCGAGCGCCTTCGCGCTGTACTCAACCAGCTTCGGCAGGAAGCGCCTGTAGAGCTCTCCGGTATCGTCATTGAGGCGGAGAGTCCCGCCGATCGCGAGCGTATCGGCCTTGTTCTCAAAGAGGTTTTTGGCGCGCATCAGCAGGGTAGTCCCGCATGGTGCAGACGGCTGGTTCACGCGATCCGGAAGGTCGCTCATCGTGGCACGCCCGATGTGTTGACGCGAGTGTCTCCTGGCCTCTTCGTGGCGCTTTGTGTGCTCTTTGTTCTGGTGGCGCTGAACATTGCCGCTGGAGACGATACCTCTTCCGCAGTTGGGGTAGATGCTCCAGTCGCGTACAGCAGTCCACCAGATGTTATTGATCGTCTGTTGCACGATCTTTCTGGACATCTTCGAGCGGAGGGGGTCGATCAACTGCAGTCGGTCTCCCTCGACTGGTCTGCAGGAGGAGATGTGGTGGCTTCTTTGCGGCTTGCTCACTCGGCGTCGCAGGTCATGGTGCTCGGTCGCAGTGCATCGTCTCGGGATGCTGGGGTGGAACGTGTGACGGCTGCCATGACGTCATGGGCCGGCAATCCGACACTTCGTGCAGCGGACGGAGTGCTCTCGGTCCAACTGAATTCAGTCAGGGTATCTCCGGGAGCCCGTCAACGCAGCCTTGACGAAAAGGTGTTGTACGAGATCGGCGTACGGCATGGTGTGATAGTGACCATGCAGCGCGCGGTATCGACGGACAGTCTCGAGGTACGTTTGCACGCCCAGCCAGTGCGCCAGGTGATTCGATTCGCCGATGATGTCCTGGCCCAGGGCTCCTGGAGCCGATTGGATATACAACGGTCAGATGGCCCCCCGGGACTGGTGTCACTTGCCGGTCGTATTCCCGTTGCGGAGCAACGTTGATGCCCGCGTCGTTGAAGCACTTCTTGCGCCAGTCCCTGCCGTGGATACTCATAGGTGCACTAGTGGGTTCGGTGTGGCATCTTCCCGCGCGGTTTCTTGATCTTGCGATGAGCGGTGTGACCAAAGGCGCGCTCCGCCTTGCCGATGCCCGCGGATCGATCTGGTCGGGAAGCGCTCAACTGCAATGGTGGCCGCAGTCAGAGTCTGTTACGCAGGATGCTGGCGTGTCGCCGCCATCTCCCATCAGTGATCGCACGGCGTCGGCTGCTGTTGTTCTTGTGGATCGTCTGGCCTGGCGCGTTGCAGCGAGCGTGACTGGCGATGCGACTTCGGGTCTTCCGCCAATGAGATGGGGCGTTTTTCTCGATAGCCCTCGCTTGCAAGGCGATATCCGTACCAGGGCGCTTTTACTGCCGTCGGTCGGGGCCCTGCTGGGTTGGGGCACACCATCCTGGTCCGTGCCGTCCGGATCGATCGATCTCCCTCCGGCCGATCTGCGCGGCTTCCCTCAGGCACTGCTTGCGATTACGGCCCCGACGTTTTCATCCCGGGTGCAGTGGAGCGGTCTGTCATCGACATCTATCCCTGCTGATGGAGCCAGCGTTGATATTGAATTTCGTCAGTTTGCGTCAGCACTGTCACCGATCCGACCCCTCGGTGACTATCGGCTGACTGTGCAACGAGAGAGCGGGCGTTGGGGCTGGCAACTCGTGTCCGAACCGGGTTCGGCGCTTGATATGACTGGTCGGGGCGGAATGGATCGCGGACCCACCGGCAGTGTGCAGTTCCGTTGCCAGCGCGACTGCGAGTTTATGGCAGGGCTGCTGGCTCTGATAGGAAAACGACAAGGATCCACGTATGAGCTGCAACTCGGTTTGTAAAATTCTTCCTGCTGGCTCCGCACTATGTGCAGCTTTGGCGCTGTCTCTGGTGATGGCACCCTCTGGTGCTTTTGCACGGGATGATTCCGGGTCGGCCCAGCCGCGATCTGCCCGGACAGTCTCTGCTGCCCAACCCGTCACCCTGGCATTTCGTGATGTCGAGATAGCCGAAGTCGCTGCTGCATTCAGCGCATCACTCGGCATTCCCATTCTGCTGGACGGCCGGGTCAAGGGGAAGGTCACGCTCGAGTCCCCACAGCAGATGCGTCTGGATCGGGCCTACGACCTGTTTGTTTCTACACTGTCGCTGCAGGGTTTTGCCGTCGTGCAGGCGGATGGCCACATACGTGTGGTGCCCTCGGCGGAAGCGAAGCAATTCATCCCACCCATGCTTTCTACCGCGGCTGCCACTGGTCTTGCCACCCGAGTTTTCACATTGCGCCACGAGAGTGCCACACAGATGATGCAGGCGATTCGTTCCATTGTCCCGGCCACGAATCCCATGATCGTCTCTCCGGCATCCAACAGCCTGGTGATCTGGGATTCGGTCGAGAATCTCCGGCGCATTGCCGACATCATCGCCTCGCTGGATAAATCCGAACTTGGTGAGGTGCGTGTTGTGGATGTCCGCCATGCCCATGCGGGTGACCTGGCGCCGCTTCTGGATCAACTGCTCAATCGTCCCCGGGGCACGGCAACCCAGACTGTCGATACCAACCAGATTGTGAGCATGCTGGTGGATAGTCGGCATAACCGTCTGGTGCTGCGTGGATATGACCGTGCCCGAATTGACCAGGCGGAACGGCTTCTTCGTGATCTCGATAGTCCTTTGTCGACTGCGGGCAATGTGCATGTGGTGTACCTGAAGAATGCGGATGCATCCCGGCTTGCGCAGACGCTTCAGGCCTTGTACCGGGCAGGCGCTGCGTTCGGGCCGGGCGCGGGTCGATCCTCTCCCGCCACACCCGCGGTTCCCCTGACAGGGCAGCCAGCGGGAGGCCCGCAGCAACTCGGGCTTCAGTCGGTCGTGGCCGGCGCGGCCAACCCCGGGTCATCGCCAGCGGGCGGTGGCGCTGGAGCCTCCACGATGCAGAGTCTGACACTGGCTTCAGGTGCTGTCGCGGATGGCGCCATCATTCAAGCGGAGCCTACCTTGAACGCACTCCTGGTGGTCGCTCCAGAGCCACTCTATCGGCAAATCAGAGGTGTGATCGACAAGTTGGATGTACGTCGGGCACAGGTGTATATCGAGTCACTGATCGTCGAGGTCAGTTCGGATCGCGCAGCGGAGTTTGGTGTGCAGTTTCAGTTTCTTGATGGGTTGACCTCATCGTCAACACGTGGCTTCGGGGGTGTGAATTTCGGTGCCCGCGGAGGTGGTACCAACCTTCTGGATCTCGCGGCCAATCCGCTGGGTGCAGCGCAAGGCCTGAACATCGGGGTGCTCCGTGGGTCAATCTCGTTTCGTGGACAGACCATTGCCAACCTGGGATTGCTCGCGAGAGCCCTGGAGACCTCAGCCAATGGCAATGTCATCGCCACCCCCAATCTGATGACACTCGATAACGAGGAAGCACGTATCGTCATTGGGCAAAACCTGGGCTTCATCACTGGCTCCTTCACCACATCGACCAATCAGGCCGGTAATCCGTTTCAGACCTTCGAGCGCCGCGATGTTGGCACCACACTGCGGGTTAAGCCGGTCGTTGGTGAGGGTGGTAGCGTTCGCATGCAGATATTCCAGGAGGTTTCCCGTGTTCTCGATCTGACCAATCCGTCAGGGCCGGTAACGACAAAACGCGCAATCGAGTCAACCGTGTTGGTCGAGGACCAGCAGATCATCGTTCTCGGTGGCCTGATCGAAGACGTGGAGGAGCGCGATCAGAGCAAGGTCCCGGTGCTGGGAGATGTACCCGTGGTCGGCAATCTGTTTCGCTACGACAACCGAAGCCGTAAGAAGAGTAATCTCTTTGTCTTCCTGCGTCCAACGGTAGTGCGATCTCCGGAGAGCGGCAATCTGCTCACTAGCGGTCGCTATGAGGCAATTCAGGCAGTCCGTGAACAACTGCCGACGGCGGATCATCCGGTATTGCCTGAC
>CAYYDO010000193.1:0-3878 GCA_964470595.1 uncultured Burkholderiaceae bacterium
GATCATGACGTCCTGTGGGCACCGCGGGATCGTCAACTCGGTGCGCAGTGCTAGTCGTGTGTCGAAGATCAACAAGGTTCACGCCGTGATGGGTGGCTTCCATCTGGCGCCGCATGCGCCAGAATACCTGCGTGAGACCGTCGCTGGGTTGAAGCAGTTCAACCCGGATTTCCTCATTCCGATGCATTGCAGCGGTGAAAACTTCATCAGCCTGGCGGCTGCGGAGTTTGGTCCGAAGTTCATCCGCTCGTCTACAGGTTCGCGCTTTATCTTCTCGGCCTGATCCACGGACGGAAAAGGGGGCGCAGAGCCCCCTTGCTGAATTTCGCGATCGATCAGGAGCGACTTGGCTCTGAGGCTGTCTTCGGACTGATCACGAGACTTGCAATGATCGAAATCGCCAGAATGCTGCCAACGATACCAAGCGACATGAACACCGGTACCTTGATCCAGTCGACGATCAGCATTTTCACCCCGACAAAGACCAGAATGAATCCCAGACCGTAGGTCAGCAGGTGGAATCGGTCCTTCAGATCGGCGAGCAGAAAGTACATGGCGCGCAGACCCAGAATCGCAAAGATGTTTGAGGTCATGACAATAAAAGGATCTTCCGTAATGGCGAAGATCGCCGGGATGCTGTCCACCGCGAATACGACATCGGTGATTCCGATCAGCACCATCACCACAAAGAGTGGCGTGTAAAAGCGCACACCGTTGCGGTTCACCCAGAACTTCTCGCCATCAAATGTGGGCGTGAGTTTCATATGCCCGCGCATCCACTTCAGCACGGGATTCTTTTCCAGGTCGGAACTGGCCTCTGCGAAGACGAGCATCTTGATGCCAGTGATGAGCAGAAACGCGCCGAACACATAGAGAATCCAGTGGAATTCCTTGATAAGCCACGCCCCGATCAGGATCATCACCGCTCGCAGCACGATCGCGCCGATCACTCCAAGAATCAGAACCCGCTTCTGCAATTCGGCGGGTACTGCGAAATAGGTGAAGAGCATGAGGAAGACGAAAATGTTGTCCACCGCAAGCGACTTCTCGATCAGGTAGCCAGTAAAGAACTCGGTCGCTTTCAGATTGGCGAATGCGCGGTCTCCCTGTTGATCGAGGTACCACCACAGCAAGGCATTGAACACGATGGCCAGAAACACCCATAACGCGGACCATTTCAAGGCCTGGGTCACCGACACCTTTTCGGAGCCCTTGCGCTGAAGCACGAGCAAATCCACCGCGCAGGCCACCACGACAAAGAGGGCAAAGCCTGCCCACATCCACCAGTTTCCAATTGTTTCCATGTTGAATCTCTTCGTAAACAGGTTGAACACGCCTGACGCTGGGCTGGGCCCGCATAGGCGACGGTTACGAAGGTCTTGCCGCGATCAGCAGATGATCGCCTGCATGGCCGGAGCGGAATCGCTCGTATTGACGGCCAGGGCTGTTGGGCTACTCCCCCTCAGAGCGTTAAGGTAACCGAGTTTTGGTGCGATTCGCTAGAGGTCGAGATGTCCTGGACATGGGAAAATGCGTAATTCCCCAGGTACTCAAGGGATATGCTCAGGACTACAACGGCTGACGCAAGCGGACTGGGAGAAGTCAATGGATCTCGGAATCAAGGATCGAGTGGCACTGGTGAGTGGCGCCGGAGGGGGGCTTGGATCAGCCATCGCCCTGACGCTCGCCCGGGAGGGCGCACGGGTCGTGGCCTGCGATGTCGAGCCACGCGCTCTGGAAAGTCTTGAGTCACTCGGTCGTGCGCAGAACCTTTCTCTCGCGTGCATGCAGTGGGACCTCTCCCGCATCGATGATTTTGACCAGCTGTATCAATCGGCATGCTCACGCTTCGGGTCTGTCGATATCCTGGTCAACAATTCCGGCGGCCCACCCGCCATGCCCATCGAAGGCGTTTCATCCGATGTCTGGCGCAGGCATTTCGATCAGATGGTGCTCTGCTTCATGACCCTGACGGATCTTGCCTTGCCTGCAATGCGCGCTCGTGGCTGGGGTCGGATCATTACCAGTGCATCTTCTGGCGTGATCGCACCCATCCCCGGCCTCGGAATTTCCAACACTCTCCGGGCGGCGCTCCTTGCATGGTCCAAAACGCTCTCACGCGAGGTGGCGGCCGCCGGAATCACATGCAATGTGGTGTTGCCAGGGCGCATTTCCACGCCACGGATTCAATACCTCGACGAGGTACGAGCCAGGCGTGAAGGGCGAAGTGTCGATGAGGTGGCCGCCGAGAGCCGCGCGTCCATCCCGCTGGGGCGTTACGGAACGCCCCAGGAGTATGCCGACGCAGTGGCTTTCCTCGCCAGCGAGCGGGCCTCCTACATCACCGGTTCGGTGTTGCGTGTGGACGGCGGCATGATCGCCAGCATCTGAGTGGCAGATGCTGCTGTATGTCGAATTCCTCAGGGCCTGAAACGGGGAGGGCGTTTCTCGCGGAAGGCTGTGATGCCCTCCTTGAAATCATCGGTCGCCCCGAGTCGAACCTGGGCGGCCCGCTCCACCTGCAACTGCTCCGCGAGAGGGTTGTTGGCGGCCTGTTGAATCGCCCGTTTGATTTCGCACAGCGCCTCCCTGGGAAGCGCGCACAACTGACGGGCCAGCACGCGGGCCTCCTCGGCGACGGTTCCGTCCGCGCATGCTTTCCAGATCATCCCCATCGATTCCGCCTGCTCGCCGGTGATCGTGTCGCCGGTGAGCGCCAATCCCAGTGCGCGCTGCTGCCCGAGGCGATGGGTGAGGAACCACGTGCCACCTGCATCTGGCAGCAACCCGATGCGAACGAAGGCCTGCGTGAATCGCGTGCTTCTCTCGGCAAGCGTCAGGTCTGCCGCCAGCGCAATGCTTGCTCCTGCGCCAGCTGCGACGCCATGAACCGCCGCAATGACCGGCAGGGGTGACTGTCGCAACCGCGTCACCAGCGCGTTGTAATGCTGATCAAGAATCTCTCCGATCTTCGAGAGATCGGTCTCGGGGTCCGAGAGGTCTTGTCCGGAACAAAATCCGCGACCACTTCCCGCGAGCACGATCACACGGAGGGTGTTGTCCCGGGAAACAAGATCCAGGGCAAGACTCAGCTCCCGGTGCATCTGGATACTGAGGCTGTTGATCCTCTCGGGTCTGTGAAGCGTGATCCATGCAACGCCATCGCAGATATCAAGCGTAATTTGCTGAAATTGGGGATGTTCTCTGGTGCTCATGCGACGAGGTTGCCGGATCGTTGTTCGGGTGTCGACTGGGATAACCCTCGGGGCATGGCATGTGTTGCCAGCAGCCATCCAGTGTTCCCGAGGGGGTAAGATCGTGGCAGCATGACTTATCTTTCTCCCTTTGGAGTGGCAGTGGTGGGTCGATCGGTTCAATGACGGGGCAGCAATGTGCGTGCGGTTTCTGATGGCAACGGTGTTGGTTGGCGCGATGACACTGGGCAGTCTGGCGATGCCGGGGGTTGCCGTGGCTGTTGAGGAACCTCCGTATCGGGTGTTGAAGACGGCGGGAGCGATCGAGTTGCGCGAGTATCCCGGCTTCATTATTGCCGAGACCATCGTTCAGGGCGATTTTGATGAGGCTGGTCGTAGCGGGTTTCGTCGCATTGCGGGGTACATCTTTGGCGGCAATCGCAATGCTGCAGGCGAGAGCGAAAAAATCGCCATGACAGCACCAGTAACGATGGAGAAAACTGGGGATGCGTGGCGCCTGCATTTCGTGATGCCGGATTCGGCCAAGATGGAGACATTGCCCAGGCCTCAGGCTCCGGACGTCACACTTCGCCAGATTGGTACCCACAGGGTCGCCACCATCCGGTTCAGTGGTTTCACGACCAAGGCCAGCATCGCAGAGCAGACCGAGCGACTTGAGCAGTG
>CAYYDO010000194.1:0-3875 GCA_964470595.1 uncultured Burkholderiaceae bacterium
GATCGCGCTTCTCGGCTTCTTCGATCTGGTGCAGATAGGCATCGAGGTCTTCCTTGCGGGCCCAAGCGGTGCCATAGACCCGCTGCAGCATTTCGTTGCGATGATCGCCTCGCCAGTAGGCACCGGCGACCTTCATCAGCTTGAAGACCTTGAGCTTGCCGGTGGATGGCACATGCGGGCCACGGCAGAGATCGACGAAATCGCCCTCGCGGTAGAGGGAGATTTTCTCACCCTCCGGAATGGAGCCGATGATCTCCGCCTTGTACTTCTCGCCCATGGACAGAAACAGCGCAATCGCCTCGTTGCGATCCCAGATTTCCCGCACCACAGGTTCATCTCGCGCAGCAAGTTCCCGCATCTTGGCTTCGATGGCTTCCAGATCTTCCGGGGTGAGTGGCCGTGAATAGGAGAAGTCGTAAAAAAAACCGTTGTCGATCACCGGACCGATCGTCACCTGGAGCCCCGGGAACAGCTTCTGCGCGGCGTAGGCGAGCAGGTGTGCCGATGAATGCCGGATGATCTCAAGCCCTTCCGGATCCTTTTCGGTGATGATGGCCACCGAGGCGTCACCCTCCACCAGGCAACTGGTGTCCACCAGCTGTCCATCGACCTTGCCGGCAATTGCGGCCTTGGCAAGTCCCGGACCGATACTCGCCGCGATGTCGGAAACTTTCACGGGCTGCGGATATGTGCGCACCGAGCCGTCAGGGAGCGTGATGTTGACCATAAATCTCTTTATCAGTAGGGCCGCTCAGCAGCGGCAGCGCCCGTATTGTAAGTGCTGCAGTGCCAGCCCCCGGATCAGCTGCGGGCACGGTGGGCCGCAGGTGCGTCCTGAAACGTCAGCAATGTCTCGCCGTCGCCCACCTGGTCCTGAGCGGCAAAGAACACCTCTTCGATGACGCCACTGCGCGGGGCAGCGATGGTCTGCTCGAGTTTCATCGCCCCGAGCACCATCAACGCGTCGCCCTTTGCGACGGCATCTCCCGGAGCACACATGACCGCGAGGACGATCCCGGGCATCGGTGCACGAAGAGACAATTCCTGATCCTCGTCACCCTCGCCTGCCGCATAGGGATTGGCAAGCCTGAGATCGAACTCGCCATGCGACGATTGAACTTGAACATGGGATGGATTCTGCGGATCGATTCGCACCCGACCCTTGATGGTCGAAGCGCCGAAGTGAACCAGGAAACTTCCATCGTGATCGATCCGCGACCAGTGCAGGGCGTGCTCCTGATCGACGAGCCGCAGGTGTCCCGATGCAGGTGAAAACTCGGCCAGAATCCGCTGGGGCTCGCCGGACCGACCGCTGAACACAAAATCGAATAGTCGGGTCCGCGAGGAAAACAGACGCCAGTCGTCGTGCAAGGCCCAGGGATCGGACACGCACAGGGGTGTCATGCCCCCGGGGATATCACTGTAGCCCTCGCGCTCGGCCTGAAGCACACCCACCAGCGCAAGACAGAGTACGCCGGGGTCGGGACCCGTTTCTTTTTGCAGTGTCTGCCAGTGCTGGGCGATCAACCCGGTCGACAATCGCTCCGAGACAAAATCATCGAGCGCGAGGATGCGCCGATGCAATCCCACGTTGGAGTCCACTCCGGAAAATGCGCACTGGGCAAGACTGTGCCGCATGCGTGTGAGAGCGGTATGCCGATTGGGCCCCCAGCAGATCAGCTTGGACAGCATGGAGTCGTAGAACAGGGTGATCTCGTCCCCCTGCTTCACCCCGGTATCGATACGAACCTCTCCGGCCACCGGCAGGGGAAGTCGCAGGTCTCTGAGCCTTCCGGTGGCAGGCAGAAAGTCCCGGCTTGCATCCTCGGCACAGATACGCACCTCGATCGCATGGCCCCGCAGATGAATCCCCGATTGCTGGACAGGCAGTGGTTCGCCTTGTGCAATTCGAATCTGCCACTCGACGAGATCGAGTCCGGTGACCATCTCGGTGACCGGATGCTCCACCTGCAACCGGGTGTTCATCTCCATGAAGTAGAACTCGCCGATGCGCCCCTGCGCATCGGTCTCGGCGATGAATTCAACCGTACCCGCGCCGAGATAGTCCGCCCCGGAGACGACCCTGACTGCCGCCTCGCAGATGGCCTTGCGCTGTTCTGCCGTGAGCCCCGGAGCGGGCGACTCCTCGATCAGTTTCTGATGTCGCCGCTGTGTCGAGCAATCCCGCTCGAACAGATGCACCGCATTGCCATGATGATCGGCGAACACCTGAACCTCGATATGCCGCGAAGACGGCAGATAACGTTCAAGTAAAACCCTGTCGTCTGCGAATCCGGCCTGCGACTCGCGCTGACAGGAGTTCAGGGCGAATGCGAAATCATCCGCCCTTTCGACAATCCGGATGCCGCGGCCGCCACCGCCCGCGACGGCCTTGATCATCAAGGGGAACCCCAATGAGCGGGCCTCGGACATGAGTCTTTCCGGGGACTGGTCATCACCGCAATAGCCCGGAACGATCGGCACACCGATGCGCTCCATCAGGAGCTTGGCGGCAGACTTGGAGCCCATCAATTCGATGGCTTGTTCAGTCGGACCGATAAAGACCAATCCGGCTGCGGCGCATGCCCTCGCGAAACTGCTGTTCTCCGAGAGAAAGCCGTAGCCGGGGTGGACGGCCTGGGCACCCGAGGCGCGCGCGGCCTCGATGATGGCGTCAATGCACAGGTAACTCTCGGACGGCGCGGACCTGCCAATACGCACCGCCTGATCGGCCATGCCAACATGCATCGCATGCTGATCCGCATCCGAGAACACCGCGATGCTTCGCAGTCCCATCTTGCGACAGGTATGAATGATCCGGCACGCGATCTCTCCACGATTGGCGATCAGAACGCTGGTGAAAGGACGTGCGGGGGCGAGATCCGTCACACCGGGCTCACATCCGGAAGACGCCGAAGCGCGTTTCAGGAACCGGCGCATGGAGACTGGCAGCAAGACCAAGGCCAAGGACACGGCGCGTGTCTGCGGGATCGATGATCCCGTCATCCCACAGCCTGGCGCTTGCATGATAGGGATGCCCCTCACGCTCGTACTTGTCGCGGATCGATGCCTTGAAGGCCTCCTCCTGCTCGCTGGACCACGCCTCGCCCCTGCCCCGGAGGCTGTCCCGCCGCACTGTCGCGAGCACGCTGGCCGCCTGCTCGCCGCCCATGACAGAGATTCTGGCGTTGGGCCACATCCACAGGAAACGTGGCGAGAAGGCACGACCACACATGCCGTAATTGCCGGCGCCAAAAGAGCCGCCAATGATGACGGTCAATTTCGGTACAGCCGCAGTCGAGACTGCGGTGACCAGCTTGGCCCCATGCTTGGCGATGCCCTCGTTTTCGTAGCGCCGCCCCACCATGAAGCCCGTGATGTTCTGCAGGAACACGAGCGGCAGCCGTCTCTGGCAGCACAGTTCGATGAAGTGGGCACCCTTTTGTGCACTTTCGGAAAAAAGGATGCCGTTGTTGGCAATGATGCCGGCGGTATATCCATGGATGCTGGCGAATCCCGTGACGAGAGTCGTACCATAGCGCGCCTTGAACTCGTCGAATTCCGAGCCGTCCACTATCCGTGCGATGACTTCGCGGACATCGTAGGGAAAGCGTGATTCCACGGGGACAACACCGTAGAGCTCCTGCGGATCGTAGCGGGGCGGCGCAAACACGGGTCGGTCGGCCGGCCGCGGTGGCGGCCGGTTCAGCCGCGACACCAGTCGCCGCGCAATCCCCAGGGCGTGGCCATCGTTGTGCGCAAGATGATCGGCCACGCCGGAAAGTCGGGTGTGCACATCCGCACCACCAAGGTCCTCGGCACTGACTTCCTCGCCTGTGGCCGCCTTGACCAGTGGGGGGCCACCAAGAAAGAGC
>CAYYDO010000195.1:0-3874 GCA_964470595.1 uncultured Burkholderiaceae bacterium
CCGTCGGTTCATCCGCAACAATGAGCGAAGGATCGGTGATCAGGGCCCGTGCGATGGCCACCCGCTGCTGCTGGCCACCCGAGAGTTCGCTGGGCATGTGGTCCATGCGATCGGCAAGACCCACCTGGGTGAGTGCATCCCCGACGCGGCGACGCTTCTCGCTGCCCGACAGTGTGGTCAGTTGCAAGGGAAGGGCCACATTGTCATAGGCACTCAGCACCGGAATCAGGTTGTAGAACTGAAAAATGAATCCGACATGTTTGGCGCGCCAGCGGGCCAGATCGGACTCCGACAGCCGGGAGATATCGACACCATCGATCAGGATTTCGCCGGCATCAGGGCGGTCGATGCCCGCAATCAGATTGAGCAGTGTGCTCTTTCCCGAGCCGGACGGCCCCATCAGGGCAAGGAAGTCTCCGGTGCGGACGGACAGACTCAGATCATGCAGGACCGGAATGATCTGTTCGCCACGCCGGTAACTCTTGCTCACATGCCGCAGTTCGATCACGGAGAGACAACCTTCACCCTTTGTCCGTCGGTCAGATCGACCGGTCTGATCACCAGACGTTGCGCCGCCTTGAGGAGCCCCTCGGGGATGGGAACCAGGTCACCCCGGGAGGCGGCCTCCACAGTCCCGAGGGATATCTCGCGCACCCTGTCGCCATCGATCAGGTAGACCAGCAGGCGGCCCTCGCGTTCGATCACAGCCTGCCGACTTGCTGCCAGAAAGGGCCTGCGTTCGCTGGCCGCAAGGGGACGTTCCAGAAACACCACCTTGGCCGACATGTCAGGCAGGATCCGCGGATCCATGGTGTCGAAACGAATCTTGACCATGCGTGTCGCCTTGGACCGATCGATCGTGGGCACCATGCGCGCAATCGATCCGCTGAAACGCTCGCCAGGCAGGGCATCCAGCCCTATCTCGGCGGCCTGTCCGATACGCAGTCTGCCCAGGCTGGATTCGGACACATCGGCCTCGACCTCGAGCGTCGACATGTCCGCGATCGTGATCACGGCTCCCTTGGACTCGGCTGCGGAGGAAAACGGCGTGATGTTGTCGCCCACATTGGCGTTCTTGGTGAGCACGACGCCGTTGAACGGCGCACGAATCTCGGTCTGGGCCAGGTTGGCTTCGGCCACCTGCTGCGCCGCTGCCGTCGCAGCGAGCGATGCCCGGGCCTTGTTGAGGCGGGCGAGCGCAGCATCGTGAGACGCGGCCGATATGAAGCGCTGGGCCAGCAGTTGCGCGCTGCGATTCGCATTGAGTTCCGCATCGGCGAACTCGGCCTGCGCAACACCCACCTGCGCGCGTGCCTGCTCGAGTTGCGCGAGGACATCGCGACTCTCGAGCCTGGCCACCACCTCGCCGGCGCGGACCACTGAACCTTCCGCCACACCAAGCCACTCGAGTCGACCCGTGGCCTTGGTGGACAGGGAGGCCTTGCGCTGGGCCACGACATAGCCCGTGGCATTCAACACCGAGACGCTCTGTGACGGGTAGGCCATGACCACCGGCGTGGCACGCACCTCGATCGGTGCCAACCCGCGCCAGACAAAGAACGCCGTGGCAAGCAAGGCCAGGAAGGTGGTCCACTTGAGCAATCGTGAAAGCCCTGATAATCCCGGCAACGGCATTTTTGATAACTTTGCGTGAAAGTTCGATCTTACGGGCAAACCCAAAGCCCCATCAAAGGAGGCACCATATGAACACTTCCTGGATATCCGTAGCTGGCGCCAAGGGCGAATCCTTCGACGCCTATCTGAGTCTTCCGCCCACAGGCAAGGGTCCTGGCCTGGTGATCATCCAGGAGATCTTCGGCGTCAATGCGCACATCCGGGCAGTCGCGGATCAGTACGCTGCAGACGGTTACACGGTCATCGCACCCGACATCTTCTGGCGGAGCGAGCGCCGCCTCGAACTCGGCTACGACCAGCAAGGCTTCGACAAGGGGCTTGGCCTGCTTGGCGCACTCGATCTCGATACCGCAGCGGCCGACCTGCGCGCCTGTGTCACAGCGCTCCGCAAACACCCGGCCTGTACCGGTTCCGTCGGCTCGCTCGGCTTCTGCATGGGTGGACTGCTCAGTTATGTCGCTGCTGCGCATGCCGGCGTCGATACTGCAGTCTGCTACTACGGCGGCGGAATACACCAGCAACTGGATCGGGCCTCGCGGATCACCTGCCCGGTTCTGTTCCATTTTGCGGAAAACGACAGCTACATCCCCGCAGAGGCGGTGGCATCCGTGCGGATGCGCATGGGCAATCGGGACAATGTGCGCATCGTTGTCCACCCCGGAGTGGATCACGGCTTCAACTGCTGGCAACGGCCCGCCTGGCATCAGGTCACTGCGGCGCGTGCCCGCGGACAAAGCCTCGTCCACCTCTCCGAAACACTGAGTTGACGTGTCCGCCCTGGCGCTGGGGCTGGTGCTCATCGCCGCAGCCTGCCACGCGGGCTGGAACCTGGCACTGAAACGGGCGCGCGGCGGGGGCCTTGCGTTTTTCACGGTTCTGGGTCTGTTCGAAATTCTTGTGTGGGCAGGCCCGGTACTGTGGTTGCTGCCACCCATCCGCGAAATCCCCCCGGTCTGGCTTGTGGCCATGCTGGGCAGTGCGGTGGTGCATGTCGCGTATTTCTGGCTTTTGCAGCGCGCCTACAAGACAGCAGATCTCTCGATCGCCTACCCCCTCGCACGCGCCACAGGGCCTCTGCTTTCGGTGATTGCGGCCATCGTGATTCTGGGTGAATCACCGTCAGCGCTTGCGCTGGCCGGTGCACTCCTGATCATCACCGGATCCGCATGGATCGGCCTCTCCGGTGCAGCAGATCTGAAACTGGGGGCACGACAACTGCAGGGAATCGGTTTCGCACTCCTGTGCGGCACGATGATTGCCATCTACACCGTATGGGACCAGCAATCGGTCACACGACTGGGGATTCCTGTCATGTTGTTTTATTGGGGCTCGATTGTGATGCGGGTCGTGGTCACGTCCCCCGCCCTGTGGATCGATCGCACAGAGATCAGACAGTGGCTGCGCGCAGATCTGCGACTCATGCTGGTCGTGGCGATACTGTCACCCGCCGCATACATGCTGGTGCTGCACGCCATGACGCTCGCCCCGCTGAGTCTTGTGGCCCCTGCTCGGGAAATCAGCATACTTCTCGGGGTGATCGCGGGAGCGAAACTGCTTCAGGAAGGTAAAATGTGGACGCGGTTAAGTGCCGCTGCGCTCATGGCGCTGGGAATAGCGCTTCTCAGTCAGGGCTGATGCAGTCCCTCATCCACCATGTTTCAACGATCATTCATGCTCTGGCAGTTTCCTCTTTTCAGCGATCTCTCAGAGGGCGACATGATTGCCATTGCGCAGAATTCCGAAAGCCGGAAATATCGGGAGGGGGATATCCTTTTCCGGGAGGGCGATAACGCCGACGGTCTCGACCTCGTTCTGTCCGGACAACTCCAGTTTTCGGTGATAACCCCGGATGGACACGCCAGCCGCTTGATCGGGGAGGCTGGCCCGGGTGAGTATGTCGGCGAATTCAGTCTGCTCGACGGCAAGCCCCGATCGGCCACAGTCAAGGCAAACAAGGCCACCGAGGTCACCTTTCTCTCGAACAAGGCGTTCGAGGTGCTGCTGAAACTTCGACCTACCGTGGCAAGGGGTGTACACAAGAAACTCGCCGATATCGTGAGAAGACGGATCGGGCGCGTCATCACACTGCCCAGTGAGGCGATTCCGACGCGACAGGATCTCGGCGAGATGACCTTGCTCTTGAGGGAATACAACGACAGGCTTGCCTCGCAGATGTCGGCAAGCGGGTTTTAGGCTAGACTTTCGTCCTTTTATACGCACGTTTGACACAGGTAGAGGG
>CAYYDO010000196.1:0-3824 GCA_964470595.1 uncultured Burkholderiaceae bacterium
CCAGCAGACCGCATTGGGGTTGGTGAACTTGAGCGACGGTGCAAATGACTTCACCTCGTCGGCCACACCGTCGCTGTTGCGGTCGGTTACGGCCCAGACGGTGGTCTTGCGTGTGCCGACAAACAGCATGTTGGTCGAGGGTGCCACGGCCATGTGCCGCGCATCAGGAACCACGGCGAAGAGGTCGATCTTGAAACCGGGGGGAAGCTTCACGCGCTTGAGGTTCTCGCGGATGGCAGCGGCGTTCTTGCCTTCCTGGGGGACCACCGGAATGTTCAGGTCGGTTGTGGCCACCTTGAACTGCTTCAGGGTGCCCAGGTTGTCCGGACGGGCCTGCGCCCATGCGGTGGTGGCGATGCCGGTTGCCAGCAGGGCAGCGGCGATCTTGGTCAGCGTCATGTTGTCTCCTTGGATGGAACGATTTCTCTTGGGTGCGCTCTGATGTTGCGCAATAGCATTAGATGCCGAGTGCAATTCCCGATTCCATCTGCAGTGCAGCAAAACAGGCGCGGAAAGCCCGAAAATCAGGGAAAGTCCCGAAGATTCCCTTGCGCCATACTTGCCATATGTCATCACTCTCCCGCTTCCCGATTGGTCGCGCCCTGCTTTTTCTGGGTTTTGTCGCCATCCTTGCCCTGGCCGTCAACTGGTGGGTCGGTCGACCCGAGGAAGGTCCCCGCTGGATCACCGCCCGGGCCGATCGGGGTGTGATCGTCCAGCGCGTGACGGCCAATGGCACGCTCAACCCGGTGGAACTGGTCAATGTGGGCACGCAGATCTCCGGGTCGGTGATCCGGATCCACGCCGACTTCAATGCGCCGGTCAAGGCCGGAGAGCTCCTTGCCGAACTCGATCCATCAATTCTCGAAGCGCAGATCCGTCAGACCGAGGCCAATCTCGCTTCGGCGAGAGCCACGCTGAACAACGCCGAGCTGATGCTCGCGCGCAACGAGAATCTCAAGAGCCGCGGGTTTGTCTCCGATGGTGCACTCGATGGCTTGCGTCGTGATGTGGCCACCGCGCGGGCCCAGGTGATGCAGGTCGAGGCCCAGCTCTCCCGTGATCGAACCAACCTTGGTTACAGCAAGATCCGCTCGCCCATCGATGGCATCGTGGTCAACCGTGGCATCGATGTCGGACAGACAGTGGCCGCCAGTTTTCAGACGCCGACGCTGTTCCAGATTGCGCGCGACCTGCGTCGCATGCAGATCGACACCTCGGTGGCCGAGGCCGATGTCGGCGTGATTCAACCAGGTCAGCCGGTGCGATTCACGGTCGATGCCTTCCGCGACCAGGATTTCAATGCCCGGGTCAGGATGGTCCGTCTCAATCCCACGACCCAGCAGAATGTGGTCACCTACAACGTGGTGATCGATGTCGACAACAAGGACGGCACGCTGCTGCCCGGCATGACCGCACAGGTGTTTGTCATCACACAACGCAAGGAGGGTGTGCTGCGGGTGCCGTCTGCTGCGCTTCGATTTCGCCCGCCGGAGACCGATTCCCCGGCGTCTCCGGAGGGGCAGGGTGCCAGCGGCTCCGGTTCTGCACCTTCGGCGGGCAGCGGGCCTCCGCCTCCCGGCGGCCCACGGCGGGCCCGTGCATCGGTCCCGCGGATTCATGTTCTGGGGCCGAATGGCGAGCTCCAGGCCCGTGAGGTTCGCACCGGGATCAGTGATGGCCGCTTCACGGAGATTCTGGAAGGTCTTGCCGAAGGTGATCAGGTGGTGACACGTGCCGCAGTGACCCCCTCGGTGGGTCCGACCAGCGGCTTCCGGTTCAAGATGTTCTGAGCATGGCCGGTCCCCTGATCCGGTTGATGGATATTCACAAGCACTACGAGAGCCCTGGTGCGCCGCCGGTGCCGGTGCTGCATGGCATCTCGCTCGATATCCACGCCGGCGAGTTCGTATGCCTGATGGGACAGTCCGGTTCGGGCAAGTCGACTCTGATGAACATCCTCGGTTGCCTCGATACGCCCAGCAGTGGAGCGTATCTGCTCGACGGCGAGCCTGTGAGCGGACTCAGCCCTGATGCGCTGGCCTCGATCCGCAATCGCAAGCTGGGCTTCGTGTTTCAGGGGTTCAATCTGCTCAAGCGCATGACTGCGCTCGACAATGTGGCGCTTCCCCTGATCTACAGCGGAACTCCCCGTACGGAGGCACGTGCGCGCGCACGAGAGAAACTCCGGTTGACCGGGCTGGAGTCGCTCGAGGAGCGCCTTCCCAATCAGATGTCGGGCGGGCAGCAGCAGCGGGTGGCGATTGCGCGGGCGCTCATCATGGATCCGCCCGTTCTGCTTGCCGACGAACCCACCGGCAATCTCGACACGGCGACATCGACCGAGATCATGGAACTGATCTCGGGTCTCAATCGTGATCAGGCCATCACCGTGGTTCTGGTGACCCATGAGCCGGACATTGCCCGCTTCGGAAAACGTCTCGTGCGCATGAAGGATGGCCGGGTGGTGGTGGATGCCAGCGTCGAGGAGGCGCTCGCATGAAGGGGCCGCAGATCCTCCAGGAGGCCTTTCAGGCGCTCACCACCAATCGTCTGCGCACATTGCTGACCATGCTCGGCGTGATCATCGGCGTGTGTGCGGTGGTGGTCATGCTGGCCGTGGGTCGTGGCACGCAGGCCCTCGTCAATCAGAGCATCAGTTCGATGGGCAGCAATCTGCTCGTGATCTTTCCGGGCTCGCAGACTTCCGGGGGGGTGCGCTTCGGTGCCGGCGCAGCGCAAACCCTGACCGTTTCGGATGCTGCCGCGATCGGTTCGGTGCCCGGCGTGTTCCGTGTCGCGCCGGTTGTCATGCGCAACTTTCAGATTGCATACGGCAACAACAACTGGAGCACCATGGTCACCGGTGTGACCCCGGAGTACTTTCCCCTCCGATCATGGGATGCCGAGGACGGTGATGTGTTTGCGGAGTCCGACCTGCGCTCCAATGCGCGGGTGGCGGTGATTGGTCAGGTGGCGGCGCGTCAGCTCTTCGGCGACGATTCACCGATCGGGCAGGTGATCCGCATTCGCAACCTGCCCTTCACGGTGATTGGTGTGCTCTCGCGCAAGGGGCAAAGTCTCGATGGTCGGGATCAGGATGACGTGGTCTTCATTCCGCTCAGCACGGCCCGACAGCAGGTCATCCGCAGCTGGTTTCCGGGAAGCGTCGGTGTGATCTTCGTGCAGGTCCGCGGTGCGGAACTGATGGATCAGGTCGAGGCCGAGGTGACCGATCTGCTTCGGGTGCGTCACCGCATCGGTCCCGGTCAGGAAAATGACTTCACCATTCGCAACCTCACTGCGATTGCGCAAACCGCCGCCATCGCAGCGGCGGCCATGGCGGTGCTGCTCGGAGCGATTGCCGGTGTGTCGCTGCTGGTTGGCGGCATCGGCATCATGAACATCATGCTGGTGAGTGTCACGGAGCGTACCCGTGAGATCGGTATCCGCATGGCCATCGGGGCGCGTCAGCGGGACATCCTTCGTCAGTTTCTGATCGAAGCCATTGCCATCTGCCTGGCTGGGGGGCTGATTGGTGCAACGCTCGGCATTCTCGGCGCCTGGGCTGTGGCGGCGGTCACCGGGCTGCTGGTGGAGATCTCCGTGGGATCAATCGCGCTGGCGTTCGGTTTCTCTGCGGCGATCGGCATCTTCTTTGGCTGGTATCCCGCAGCCAAGGCGT
This sequence comes from uncultured Burkholderiaceae bacterium, assembly GCA_964470595.1. Taxonomy (GTDB): domain Bacteria; phylum Pseudomonadota; class Gammaproteobacteria; order Burkholderiales; family Burkholderiaceae_A; genus Lacustribacter. The sequence goes on from CAYYDO010000196.1 coordinate 3,686, forward strand.
CGCGCATGAAGCCCGTGGACGCCCTGCGAATCGAATAGAAAAAAAGGGAGCAGATGATCTGCTCCCTCTGGAATTGGCGCGCCCGGCAGGATTTGAACCCACGACCCCTTGGTTCGTAGCCAAGTACTCTATCCAACTG
>CAYYDO010000197.1:0-2108 GCA_964470595.1 uncultured Burkholderiaceae bacterium
TTGGCGAGCTCGGTCTTGCCCACCCCGGGAGAGCCCTCGAGCAGAAGCGGACGCTGCAGACGCAGCGCCAGAAACACCGACACCGCAAGGGAACGATCCGGGAAATACCCTGCATCGCGCAGACGGCCTACCAGACCGTCTACCGAGACGGTCATGCTCGCCTCTGTGTCCACCTGATCTAGGCGAGCGCCTGCTCGACCGCCCGCTTCGTCTGAACCCGGATCAACTGGGCGCGATATTCGGCGCTGGCATGCAGATCGGAGTTGAGATCATCACTGCTGATCGCAACAGCATCCACAGCAGCCGGTGAGAAACTGGCCTGCAGGGCCGACTCCAGCCCCTTGTGCCGGAATACGCCACTGGCCGCGCCAGTCACCGCGACGCGGACCCCGGCAGCGGTTTGTGCGACAAACACCCCTACAAGGGCAAAGCGCGAGGCCGCCTGTTTGAACTTTGCATAGGCGGCCCGCTGGGCAATGGGAAAACGGACCGACAGAACCAGTTCACCAGGCTCGAGCGCTGTCGCATACAGCCCCAGAAAGAAATCATCCGCCGCAATCTCCCGACGGTTGGTCCGCACGGTGGCACCCAGACCAAGCAGTGCACTCGGATAACAGGCAGCAGGATCGTTGTTGGCGATCGACCCCCCGAGGGTACCCATGGCGCGCACCTGCTTGTCACCGATCCCGCCAGCAAGGCGCGCCAGCGCCGGGATGGTCGACAGCACCTCGGCGCTGGTCTCCACCTCCTGATGGCGGGTCATCGCGCCCACCACAAGGGCATCCCCGTCGCGACAGATGCCGCGAACATCGGCAATACCCGAGAGATCGACGAGTTGCTCGGGTCGGGTCAGTCGCTGCCGCATCGATGCGAGCAAGGTTTGTCCACCCGCCAGCGCCTGTCCGCCAGCAGCGATAGCCTGGACTGCGTCTGCAACCGACTCAGCACGACGATATGCAAAGTTGTACATGACCGATATCTCCTGTTTATGCGCGCGCTGCCTGGATGGCCTGCCACACCCTGTGGGGTGATGCGGGCATGTCGAGTTCCTGTACGCCGAGGGGGCGCAATGCATCGAGGACTGCGTTGATCACGGCAGGCGGTGAACCGATGGCACCCGCCTCGCCGCAACCCTTGGTACCCAGCGGGTTGGTCGTGCAAGGCGTGCATACATGGCCGATCCTGAAGGAAGGCACATCGTCGGCCCGCGGCATCGCGTAATCCATGAAGGATCCCGTGAGCAACTGACCCGTTTCCCGATCGTAGACACAGTTCTCGAGCAATGCCTGGCCAATGCCCTGCACGAGGCCACCGTGAACCTGCCCCTCGACAATCATCGGATTGATGATCGTGCCGAAATCGTCGACTGCGGTGAAGCGATCAACCCGCACCTCACCGGTGTCGGCATTGACCTCCACCTCGCAAATGTAGGTGCCAGCCGGATAGGTGAAGTTCACCGGATCATAGAAGGCCGTCTCGTTGAGGCCCGGTTCGAGGCGATCAAGCGGATAGTTGTGCGGCACATATGCCGTCAGGGCCACCTGGGCGAAGGGGATCGCCTTGTCCGTGCCCCGAACACGAAACTCGCCGCCGGAAAAATCGATATCGGTATCGGCGGCCTCCATCAGATGGGCCGCGATCTTCTTGGCCTTGGCCTCGATCTTGTCGAGCGCCTTCATGATGGCTGCACCGCCCACCGAAATGGATCGGGAACCGTAGGTACCCATGCCGAAGGGCACACGGCCGGTGTCGCCATGAACGATATCGACATTCTCGACAGGGATGCCCAGACGGGCCGCAACGACCTGCGCGAAGGTGGTCTCCTGCCCCTGGCCATGGCTGTGGGAGCCTGTGAATACGGTGACGCTGCCCGTGGGATGAACCCGAACCTCACCGCATTCGAAAAGCCCCGCGCGTGCACCGAGGGCACCCGCGATATTGCTGGGAGCCAGACCGCAGGCCTCGATGTAGCTGGAGTAGCCGATGCCACGCAACAGCCCCTTGGCTTTGGACGCGGCCTTGCGCTGTTCAAAGCCCGACACATCGGCCAACTTTTGCGCTTGGTCCATGCAGGCGGGGTAGTCGCCAATGTCGTACTGCAAAGCGAC
>CAYYDO010000197.1:2118-3802 GCA_964470595.1 uncultured Burkholderiaceae bacterium
TTCATCGGGCGGGCTATCCCGGCCAGCGTCTCGGCCGGGAAACCGGCGACATCGGCGAGTTCCTGGGCCTTGGCAAGGCACTGATGGTAGTCGCCGGTGTCGTACTGCAAGGCGACAGGTGTCTGATAGGGGAACTGGGTAATGAAATTGCGCCGACGAATCTCGTCCTGACCAAGGCCAGTCTCCCATGCAGCGCGGGTCACGATGCGCTCGAGCAGGTAAGTCGCCTCGGGGCGCCCGGCACCCCGGTAGGCATCGACCGGCGCCGTATTGGTGAACCACGCATCGACCTCGACATAGATCTGGGGTGTGGTGTACTGCCCCGCGAGCAGGGTCGCATACAGGATGGTCGGTATCGCCGTTGAAAAGGTGGAAAGGTAGGCACCGAGATTGGCGTCCGTATGGACCTTGAATGCCAGGAACCGGCCCTCGGCATCGAGAGCGAGTTCGGCATGCGTGACATGGTCACGGCCATGGGCATCGCTGAGGAAAGCCTCGTTGCGATCGGCTGTCCACTTCACCGCGCGATTGATCTTTCGCGCTGCCCAGGTCACGCAGACATCCTCGGCATAGAGGTAGATCTTTGAGCCGAATCCGCCGCCCACATCGGGGGCAATCACCCGTACCTTGTGCTCCGGAAGCCCCATCACGAATGCGGTGAGAAGCAGTCGCTCGACATGAGGGTTCTGGTTGGCGACATACAGGGTGTATTCATCGCCAGCCCGGTTGTATGCGCCGATGGCCGACCGGGGCTCGATTGCATTGGGGATCAGGCGATTGTTGATCAGATCGATGCGGGTGACATGCGCGGCCCGGGCAAAAGCCTCGTCCACTTTCGCCGCATCGCCCAGCGCCCACTTGTAGCAATGGTTGTCTGATGCGATGTCGTGGATGACCGGGGCTCCGGGCCTGCCGGCATCGCGGACATCCGCTACCGCATCGAGTACCTCGTAGTCGACCTCGACCAGCTCAGCAGCGTCCCGCGCCTGCTCGAGAGTCTCGGCGATCACCATGACGACATGATCACCCACATAGCGCACCTTCCCCTGGGCAAGGATCGGGTGGGGAGGCTCCTTCATGGGTTGTCCATCCGTGCTGGTGATCAACCAGCCGCAGGGGAGGCCGCCAACCTTGTCGGCGGCGACATCCTGCCCATCGAAGACCGCGATGACACCCGGCGCCTGTCTGGCACGCGAGCTGTCAATTCCACGAATCGCCGCATGCGCATGCGGCGAGCGAACGAAGACAGCGTGGGACATGTTGGCCAGGACGACATCGTCGGTGTACTGGCCAGCGCCGGTCAGGAATCGACGGTCCTCCTTGCGCAGGACTGATTCACCGATGTGCGGCAGACTTGCGAGATCAGATGTACCCATGGTTGAACCCCCTCAGGACTTCATGGCCGCAGCGCCCTGTTGCACGGCGCGTACGATGTTGTGATAACCGGTGCACCGGCAGATGTTCCCCTCGAGGAGTTCCCGGATACGCGCCTTCGAGGCATCGGGTTCGCGCGTGCAGAGATCGATGGCGCTCATGACCATCCCCGGAGTGCAAAAGCCGCACTGCAGGCCGTGACAATCACGAAACGCTTCCTGCATCGGATGCATCGTGCCATCCGGGCTGGCAAGCCCCTCGATCGTCATGACATCGGCGCCTTGCGCCTGGGCCAGCAGAACATTGCAGG
>CAYYDO010000198.1:0-1678 GCA_964470595.1 uncultured Burkholderiaceae bacterium
GCATCGAAACCTGCGTCAACGGCCAGTGGCTGGATGGCGTTCTGGTGATCGGCGGATGTGACAAGAACATGCCCGGCGGCATGATGGCCATTGCCCGCACCAATGTGCCCGCCATATACGTCTACGGCGGCACCATCAAGCCCGGTCATTACAAGGGCAAGGACCTGACCATCGTCTCTGCCTTCGAGGCGGTTGGCGAATTCACTGCAGGACGACTGAGCGAGAGCGATTTCAAGGAAATCGAGCGACGCTCCTGTCCTGGCTCCGGCTCCTGCGGCGGCATGTACACGGCCAACACCATGAGCTCCGCCTTCGAGGCGCTCGGAATGAGCCTGCCCTACACGTCCACCATGGCCAATGAGGATGCGGAGAAAGTGGACAGCACCGCGGAATCGGCGCGCGTACTGATCGAAGCGATCCGGCGCGGACTCAAACCGCGTGACATCATCACCCGGGAATCCATCGAAAATGCGGTCAGCGTGATCATGGCTGTTGGTGGCTCGACCAATGCCGTTCTGCATTTCCTCGCCATCGCGCATGCTGCAGGCGTTCCCTGGACCATCGACGATTTCGAACGCATCCGCCGGCGTGTTCCGGTGATCTGCGACCTGAAACCCTCGGGTCAGTATGTCGCGACCGATCTGCACCGCGCAGGCGGAATCCCGCAGGTCATGCGAATCCTGCTCGATGCCGGTCTCCTCCATGGGAACTGCATCACCATCACCGGACAGACCGTGGCGCAGATGCTCGAGAAAATCCCTTCCGAGCCCTCACCCGATCAGGACGTCATCCGACCCATCAGCAAGGCACTCTACCCGCAAGGACATCTGGCGATTCTCAAAGGCAACCTGTCGCCAGAGGGCTGCGTGGCCAAGATCACTGGCCTGAAGAACCCGGTCATGACCGGCCCGGCACGGGTCTTCGACTCGGAAGACGACGCCATGGCGGCGATCATGGCGCGGCAGATTCGCGATGGCGATGTCATGGTGATCCGATACGAGGGTCCGCGCGGAGGGCCAGGCATGCGCGAGATGCTGTCGCCAACCTCCGCACTCGTCGGCCAGGGTCTCGGCGAAACTGTCGGATTGATCACCGACGGCCGTTTCTCCGGCGGCACGTGGGGCATGGTTGTCGGCCATGTCGCCCCCGAGGCTGCTGTCGGTGGGCCAATCGGTCTGGTGCGCGAGGGCGACTCGATCACCATCGATGCACACCAGCAACTCATCCAGGTGAACATTTCCGATGCGGAGCTGGCGCAGCGACGGACAGCATGGCGGCCGCCACAACCCCGCTACACGCGTGGTGTTCTGGCGAAGTTCGCAAAACTGGCATCGACCGCCAGCCGTGGGGCGGTGACCGACCCGGAACTCTCGCAGCCCGAGTGAGACCCGCCGGGCGCGCCATGCCAGAAAGAGGCTAAAATACAGATGGAATGGTGGTCAACAATCGGTCGCAGCCATGCGTTAATGCAGCAAAGTCATTGCAACACCCCGGAATTCAACACCAAGGAGATGTCCCATGCGTAAGTTTGTAGCTCTCTCGATTGCCGCCGGACTGATGGCGTCTGCCGGGGCCGCCATGGCCTCGCCCGAGATCATCAAGAAAAACAACTGTATCGCCTGCCACGCATACGACAAGAAAATGGGAGGATATTTATTGTATGACATTGATTGGAAAA
>CAYYDO010000198.1:1688-3773 GCA_964470595.1 uncultured Burkholderiaceae bacterium
CCATGCCGTCGACAAGAAGCTGGTTGGCCCGGCTTACAAGGATGTCGCTGCCAAATACAAGGCCGATGCTGGTGCAGCTGAAAAACTGGCCAAGAAAATCAAGGCGGGTGGTGCCGGCGTCTGGGGTCAGATTCCCATGCCTCCGCACCCCCAGGTCTCCGATGCCGATGCATTGACGATGGCCAAGTACATCCTTACTGTGAAGTAAGGACATCGTTGTGTGGCCCCTGGCCGCGCACGATCGCAATGCTCAAAGCCTCGCTGTGCCGAGGCTTTTTTCATGACGCTTCCGCGCCAATTCAGGCGGCTGCGTATCGCCCTTGTGGGATTCGGCGATGTCGCACGCCGACTGCTCAATCAGCGTATCGCCGCAGTTCCATATCCTGGCCATGGTCCGCGCTTCATTGCCGCCGGTCGCTCGCGGCCCGACAGTTCCATCTCTGCTCTGGGTGGGCACCCAACTGACAGCCCCCGACATACCTGGCTTCACTGCGATCTCGATACCTCTATCGATGTGCGCCGACTGGTCCGCATCAGTCAGGCAACAGTACTTCTCGCACCACCCGCCGATCGCACAGGCATGAATTCGGAAAAGGACATGCGCATGCGCCGATGGGCGGTGCTCTCCCGTGCTTCGAAGCGCCAGACCCCCATGGTCTATATCAGCACAACGGGCGTCTACGGAGACCACCATGGCAGTCTGGTGACCGAGACGACGCCCTGTCGAGCAGGCCAGGCCCGCTCGCGTCGCAGGCTTGATGCCGAGTCATGGCTGCGTCCACTGGGTGCGCATGTTCTCCGGGCGCCAGGCATCTACGCGGCGGACCGCCTGCCCATTGCAAGACTCAAGGCTGGACAGCCCGCTCTGCGCGATCAGGACGATGTCTGGACCAATCATGTTCATGCCGATGATCTGGCTCGCATGGCCTGGGTGGCGCTGTTTCGCGGGAGACCTGCCCGGGTGACCAATGCGGTCGACAACAGCATGCTGCGCATGGCCGATTACTTCGACAAGGTGGCCGATGCACTCGAACTGCCACGTCCTCCCCGCGTCTCGCGTCAGGAACTCGGCGAGCAGGCTGCCCGCGGACTGATCAGTCCGATGGCCATGAGCTTTCTGGCGGAATCAAGACGTGTTCGCAGCACCCGCCTGACGCAGGAATTGCGGATCCGGTTGCGTTATCCCACGGTGGATCACACCCTGAGGGAGATCACATCCCGCCGCGCGGCAATGGGGTCCTGAGGCAGCCTGCCGACGCGTCTGGCTCGTTCCGGTTCCCGAAGTTTTCATAGGGGATGCCCCGGTTTTCAGAAGGGTAACCCTCAGGCGAAAATCGAAGTATCAAGTTGCAGCAATCGTCAGACAGTTGTCAACGCGACTAATCCAAGGAAAGGGATCGCACATGGGCCACTCCGACCCGATCATCAATGCCGAGGCGCGACAGAATTTCTGGATGCCTTTTTCTCCCAACAAGGAGTTCAAGACCGATCCGCGCATGTTCGTTCGCGGCGAAGGCATGTATCTGTACAAGCCCAATGGCGACAAGGTGATCGATGCCTCTGCGGGTCTGTTCTGCGTTGCAGCAGGTCATTGCCGGCCCGAGATCGCCAAGGCCGTCTACGAGCAGCTCAGCACCCTCGACTACACCATGCCCTTTACCCGGGCCCACCCGAAGGCGTTCGAGCTGGCCGAGCAGATCGCGGAATTCACCCCCGGGGATCTCAACCGAATCTTCTTCTGCTGCTCGGGTTCCGAATCCGTTGATTCAGCAATGAAGATCGCTCTGGCTTACCACCGCGTACGTGGTCAAGGTCATCGTCAACTGTTCGTCTCGCGCGAGCGTGCCTACCATGGCGTGAACATGGGGGGTGTGGCGCTCTCCGGCATGGTGAACAACCGCAGGGCGTTCGGCGTGGGACTGCCGGGCGTCTACCACATGCGTCATACGGCCCTGCCCGAAAACAAGTTTGTGCGTGGGCAACCTGAAAAAGGCGCAGACCTCGCGGAAGACCTGGCCCGCATCTGCAATCTCGTGGGTGGCGAAAATATCGCAGCCGTGTTTGTCGAGCCCGCAGCCGGGTCAT
>CAYYDO010000199.1:0-1599 GCA_964470595.1 uncultured Burkholderiaceae bacterium
CCTTGTCTGGCTGCAGCCCCAATCGCTCAAACACAGGCAGCACTTCGGCCTGCAGGAAAGCGTGATAAGAGGCGAGCTGAGTTGCCAGAAGGTACGGGATATCCAATACCGGTTTGCGTTTGGCAAAACTCTTGCGGATGCGTTTTTTCTCGGTGAAGTTGTAGGCCATCGCGGCTCCTGTTGGGATTGTTCCCGTCAACGTCGATCGGTACGGCATGGGGTGCTGCATCCCTGGCGGGTTGTGCCATGCCGACGCGCCAACCACCGCATCGGCATGGCACAGCCCGCGCTTCCCAGGGCATCCGCTCACACGGATACGCCTGAGGGCGCGGCAGCTGCGATTACTTCATCTCGACCTTTGCACCGGCCTCTTCGAGCTGCTTCTTGAGCGCCTCGGCGTCGGCCTTGTTGATGCCTTCCTTGACCGGCTTCGGTGCGCCGTCGACCAGGTCCTTGGCTTCCTTCAGGCCCAGACCGGTGGCTGCGCGAACCACCTTGATGACCTCGACCTTCTTCTCGCCAGCAGCAGCCAGAACGACCGTGAACTCGGTCTTTTCCTCGGCAGGTGCGGCACCTGCGCCAGCAGCGGGAGCGGCGGCCACGGCAACGGTAGCAGCAGCGGCAGACACACCAAACTTCTCTTCCATGGCCTTGATCAGTTCGGACAACTCGAGAACGGACATGGCGCCAATGGCATCCAGCAGTTGATCTTTATTCATTTGAAACTCCAGAGTTCAATTCATTTGATTCGTGAAAACAGGTCATGCCGCCTGCGATTCGCGCTGTTCCTTCAACGCAGCAACCGTACGAACGAACTTCGACGGCACTTCGTTGAGGGTGCGCACGAACTTGGCAACCGGGGCCTGCATCGTGCCCATCAATGTCGAGAGCAACTCATCACGCGACGGCAGTGAGGCCAGAGCCTTCACGCCGGAAGCGTCCATGAGGTGATTCGGCATCGCACCCGCCTTGATGACGAAAGCATCGTTGGTTTTGGCAAAGTCGTTCATGACCTTTGCGGCAGCCACCGGATCCTTTGAAATGCCGTAGATCAGCGGGCCCGACATGCTGTCGGCCAGCGTCGCAAACGGCGTATCCGCAACGGCCCGGCGCACCAGGGTGTTTTTCATCACCCTGAGATATACGCCGGCGTCGCGCGCCTTCCTGCGGAGGGCAGTGATGTTGGCCACGTTGAGACCACGGTACTCGGCGAGAATGATGGACTGGGCCTGGGCCACCTGCACCGAGACCTCGTCGATCACCACGGCTTTCGCTTCGCGGTTTAGTGCCACATGTCACTCCTTCTCAATATTCCGCACCACAACGATGACGGAACGGTTGAAACCGGCGAGATCCTCTGGAACCTTCGATGAACCATGCAACGGCTGAACATCGACTTCTTTCGGGGACCGCCATCTGCGTTGGGCGGGGCTGACATCACCCCTGATTAAGCACGAGACCCCAACGGTCTTTGACAACCTGCAGATGCCCCGAACCGGCGACACCTGCAGCCCAAAGTCCTTACTGCTGCGCTGGCATGATCGACGACTGGTCGACCCGGATTCCGGGGCCCATGGTCGTGGAGATCGCCACCTTGCG
>CAYYDO010000199.1:1609-3700 GCA_964470595.1 uncultured Burkholderiaceae bacterium
GCGCAGATACACACCCTTGGACGACTGCGGCTTGGCTCGGTTCAGCGCCTCGATCAGCGCCACCAGATTGCTGCGTAGCGCGTCGACCTCGAACGAGGCCTGACCGATCGTGCAATGAATGATCCCGGCCTTGTCCGTGCGGTACTGAACCTGTCCGGCCTTGGCGTTCCTGACGGCCTGGGCCACATCGGGCGACACCGTTCCCACCTTGGGGTTGGGCATCAGACCGCGCGGGCCGAGAATCTGACCGAGCGTGCCGACAATCCGCATGGTGTCGGGAGAAGCAATGAGAATGTCGAAATCGATCTGGCCGCCCTTGATGCGCTCGGCGAGATCTTCCATACCGACGATATCGGCACCCGCAGCGCGTGCAGCCTCAGCCTTGTCGCCCTGGGCGAACACGGCAACACGTTTGGTCTTGCCCGTGCCTGCCGGCAGAACGATCGACCCGCGCACGAGCTGATCGGATTTCTTGGCATCGACGCCGAGCTGAACGGCGACGTCGACAGACTCCTTGAATTTGGCTGTGGCGCATGCCTTGGCAAGCTCGAGAGCCTCCTGGGCGCTGTACAGCCGGGTGCGATCAACCTGGGAGCGGACCGCAGCATAACGTTTGGATGACTTGGCCATGATGATCAGACTCCCTCGACGGTGATGCCCATGCTGCGGGCGCTGCCAGCAATCGTTCTCACTGCGGCCTCGAGATCGGCGGCGGTAAGGTCAGGCATCTTGCTCTTGGCGATTTCCTCGGCCTGAGCTCGGCTGATCTTGCCGACCTTGTCGGTATGGGGCTTGGGGGATCCCTTGTCGATCTTGGCCGCCTTCTTGATGAGCACCGTCGCTGGCGGGGTCTTCATCACGAAGGTGAAGGTCTTGTCGGCAAAGGCCGTGATCACGACGGGAATCGGCAAGCCCGGTTCCATGCCCTGTGTCTGGGCATTGAACGCCTTGCAGAACTCCATGATGTTCAGACCGCGCTGACCGAGCGCTGGTCCGATCGGGGGGGACGGATTGGCCTTGCCTGCAGGAACCTGCAGTTTGATGAAACCAATGATCTTCTTTGCCATGAGGGCTCCTTGGTGAGTTCAAACGCGGCCAGACGAGACCAGCCGCTCCTCGGTTGATAACAACAATCAGAGTTTTTCTACCTGACCAAACTCCAGTTCCACTGGGGTGGCGCGGCCAAAAATCGTGACCGAAACCCGCAGACGGTTTTTCTCGTAGTTGACTTCCTCGACGCTGCCGTTGAAGTCGGTAAACGGGCCTTCCTTGACACGGACGACCTCGCCCACCTCGAACAGGATCTTGGGACGGGGTTTCTCGACGCCCTCCTGCATCTGGGCCATGATCTTGTCGACCTCGGCCTGGGAGATTGGCATCGGACGGCTTCCCGAGCCGCCCACGAAACCAGTGACCTTGTTGGTGTTCTTCACCAGGTGCCAGGTTTCGTTGTTCATTTCCATTTCCACGAGCACATAGCCCGGAAAGAAACGGCGTTCGGACAGGGCTTTCTTCCCGCCGCGCACCTCGACGACCTCTTCGACAGGCACGAGAATCTGGCCGAAGTGGTCCTGCATGCCGGCGCGGTCGATGCGCTGTTGAATCGCCTTGGCGACACTTTTTTCCATGCCCGAAAAGGCATGCACGACATACCAGCGTTTGGCCGACATCAGCGCTTCCATCCGAGAATCAAGTCGTAGAGAACCCACTCGAGAATCTTGTCCGCAAACCAGAGGAACAAGGCCATGACCAGCACAAAGGCAAACACGATCAGGGTTGTCTGAATCGTCTCCTTGCGGGTGGGCCACACCACCTTGCGGGTCTCATCGATGGACTGCTGTGCAAATACGATGAAGCGCTTGCCCGACTGGGACAGCAGTGCAATCACGGCACCTGCGACGATGCCTGCGAGGAGCGACCCCGCACGGGCCCACACCGACGCGTCGGCCAGCTGATGAAAGCCGATGATTCCTGCCAGCAAGGCCAGCACAGCCGCACCAAGCATCAGCTTGTCGGTGAGGTTGCCGCCGGCGCCGGCGCTTTCAGTTTGCGACATGAAGTTCCTGTGAAAGACTGGCAGGGGCAGAGGGA
>CAYYDO010000200.1:0-3281 GCA_964470595.1 uncultured Burkholderiaceae bacterium
CGCCGGTCGTGGACCTTGCCCGGTTATATTTGGCCCATCTCCACAGCGATGGCACCCGTGCGTGCCGCCATATGGATGTTCTGATACTGGTAGTTCTGGTTGCTTTCAATGGTGTTTTCGCCATGTCCGAGATAGCCCTGATCACGGCCAAGAGGGCGAGGCTCCAGAAGGCCGCCGATGCCGGGGATGCCGGAGCAAAGGCCGCACTCAGCCTGGGCAGTGACCCCAACCGCTTCCTGTCGACGTTGCAGGTCGGCATCACCTCGATTGGGGTGCTCAGTGGCGTGGTCGGAGAGTCCGCGCTGGCCGTCCCCTCGGCACACCACCTGATCGATCTTGGCGTGGCCCAGGCGACTGCCCACTACCTCGCGACCGCTCTGGTGGTGGTGTTGATCACCTACGTGTCGATCGTCCTGGGCGAACTGGTGCCCAAGCGGCTCGGACAGTCCAACCCCGAGATGATCGCCCGCGTCGTTTCTCGCCCCATCGCGGGGCTGGCCCTGCTGACCCGGCCCTTTGTCAAATTGCTGTCGGGTTCGACCAGGACGGTACTCGGCCTCCTTGGCGTCAAGGAGAGGACCCAGTCGGAGGTGACCGAAGAGGAGATTCAGGCCGTGCTGGAGGAGGGTACGGAGGCTGGACTGATCGAGACGCATGAACACACCATGGTGAAGAACGTGTTCCGTCTCGATGATCGTCAGATCGCGTCATTGATGGTACCGAGGGCAGATATCGTTTTTCTCGATCTTGAAGAACCCTTCGAGCTGACACTTGAACGCATTGCGCAGTCTGATCACGCGAGATTTCCCGTGGTTCGCGGCACGCTCGAGAATGTTGTCGGCGTGGTCAATGCGCGCCGACTGCTGTCGCGCATCGCCAGCGGCGGTGCGCCGAGCATGGAGAAGGATCTGCAGGAAGCGCTCTATGTGCCCGAGACCCTCACGGGAATGGAGTTGCTGGAAAACTTCCGCGCCTCGGACAGGCAGATGGCGTTTGTGGTGGACGAATACGGCGAGATTCTGGGTCTGGTGACCCTTCAGGACCTCATCGAAGCCATCACTGGCGAGTTCAAGCCGCGCGACCCCCAGAGTTCCTGGGCGGTGCGACGCGATGACGGCAGCTGGCTTCTGGACGGACACATTCCGATCCCGGAACTGAAGGATCACCTGGAACTCGATTCGGTCCCGGACGAGGACAAGGGTCGCTATCACACACTGAGCGGGATGTTCATGCTGCTCAGTGGGAAGCTGCCCGCCGAGGGCGAGAAGGTCTCGTGGTCGGGATGGCAGTTCGAGATACTCGACATGGACAAGAAAACCATCGACAAGGTGCTTGCCAGTCGACAGGAACCCTCCGCGGACGGGGAATCGACCGGGGTCTGACTCAGCTGGAGCCGCTCGCTCCCGAACTCGTCTCGATCGCCGCCCTGTCGGCCTGCAGGGCCCATGCGATGTCCAGATCGGTCAGGCCACCAGCGTCATGCGTCGTCAGGGTGATGGTTACCCTGTTGTAAACGTTCTCCCATTCCGGGTGGTGGTTGAGTTTTTCGGAGTGGAGCGCCATGCGACTCATGAAGCCCCAGGCCTGACTGAAGTCCGGGAAGCGGAATTCACGTCGGATGAGACCGCCGCGCGCTGGCAGGTGCGTCCAGTGCGGTAGCAGCGTCAGTTGGCGTGCAAGCGTCTCCGGCGGGATGGGTTTCATCTGGTGGGCTCCTTTGCGGGCGAGGGGCGAAACCTGCGGTCTCGAGGGTTGGCGTTGTGATCCGCTGGACGTAGAATCAGGAAGCGAAAGACTGTCCTGGACAATTCTTCGACAATCTTACGCGCCCTTCATGACAACCGGGAGATTCCCATGCACGTTCAGTTCAACCGTCTTGTTCCAGTTTCGTTTCTGATCATTGTCGTTTTCGGCGTGGCTGCGGCCGCTGTTGCGAAGACAAGCAGCATTGTGGTTCCGGCCTCGCTTGGTGTTCTCTTCCTCGCGCTGTCGGGTCTGGCCATGTTGATGCGGGCCTCGGCAAATCGTGCTGGCGCTGCGGAGGCTGCCCGCTGGTCGTCAAAGGTTTCCGGCTGGACAGGGATCGCCATTCTGGCCCTGCTGGTCGCCGCTCTGGTGTTCATCGCCTTCAGGTCGGTCTGATTCGATTGGAAAAGAGCATGGTGTGCTCGTTCTGGTTGCCGCCCTGGCGTGACTCGAGCAACCGGAAACCGTGTTTGATCATTTCTTCTGCATGGGTCGGAATGTTGTAGACGATGAGCGTCGGTAGCTCACGCAGTGTCCTCAGGACCCGGGACAGCATTTCGGCATCGAACGGGTTGTAGAGGTAAACAATCAGGGGTGTCCCGAGGCCGGCGTAGTCGAAGCCGGCTGCGTCTGCCACGATGAACTCGCCCGGGGTGGCAAACACCGTCTGATGATTTGCGCGGGCGAGACGTATGAAGGGCGGGTAGTAATCGATTCCACAGATCCGCTGAGTCAGGCCTCTCTGCTGGCACTCCAGCCGCCAGACAATGGGGACCTTCCCCTTGCCGCATCCGATGTCGATGAAGGTGTGTCTGGAAAAACTGCTGTCGAGCCAGTGGGTGACTCTGGCAAAGGATGTCCGGATTTCACTTGTCCACGAGGCCATGTAGGCTTTTCCGTGCTCCAGGTTGGCGACTGAGTGAAATCCGGTCACGGCTAATGGAAGGTGGGTGTTTGTGCCGTATTCCATATCGAAGCGCTCTCGCTCCTGATACTCCAGTTCGTCGGGCGTTCGGGAAAGCGTGATGCTGGTGCCGGTGCCACCATCTTTTTTGAGGGACGAGTTCATGAAATTCCTGCTGGTGGTGTTTATTCACCTCAATGCGAACAATCAGCTGATTCACCATTTCGGTGTTCCTTACGACACGCTGGCCGCGTGCGAAGCCGCACGCAAACTGGTGGTGAATTCCGAATGGTATTCAGTGCGCACGTCCTGTGCCGTGTTTTCACGTGATCTGAAGTCGCAGATGCCCCAGATTCAGGGGCTCTAGAACCTTTCGGGACGGGTCTGCGGGCTGCAGCCTGGCGCTCGCGGCTGTGCAGCGGCGCCTGCCGGGTGCAGGCAGCGCCTCAATCGCGAATTTCCCTTGCTTGTCGATATGGGTCGTGGCGTTGGACCCACCCCGGGAGCTCGGCTGCCGGAAGCGGCAGGCTCAGCCGTTACTCCAGACATTGGTGTCCTTGCCCGCGATGAACATCCTCGCCGCGAGAATGCTGGACGTATAGAACAACATCTGTCCGCGCTCGTTGTACAC
>CAYYDO010000200.1:3292-3681 GCA_964470595.1 uncultured Burkholderiaceae bacterium
TTGGTTTGCGTCTGATTCAACTCTACACCGGTATAACGGCCCGATCGGGGGGGTGGTTAAGCGCTTTTCGCGCGTCGCCGCTCGGGTTTTCATGTGATGGTCTGCACAGCGGCTTTTGCAGCGCAGCAGGTGCATGTCGGCCGCGGCTTGCGCTGCAGTTCTCGCAAACGCGGGTTGCCGCCTCGGATAGACTCATCCTACTATCAATGCGTTGGTTCAAGTGAGGAGACAAGGACGTGAATACTCAACTCAAAGTCAACGGCAAGACTGTCGTGATCGATGCTCCGGAGAACACCCTTCTGGTTCAGGCGTTGCGGGAACATCTCCGCCTGACCGGCACCCACGTCGGCTGTGACACCGCGCAGTGCTGCGCGTGCACCGTTCTCATG
>CAYYDO010000201.1:0-776 GCA_964470595.1 uncultured Burkholderiaceae bacterium
ACCGGAACAGACGGCTTTTTTGGGGCTGTTCTGGTCATGGAATCCTCCGGGTGGGATAATCCCGATGGTGTATTGAAATCAGACCCGCAAGGCGGGCAGGGAGATTAAATGCTGGAATCCGAGTTTGGTGCCGTCTGGGGCTTTGCCTGGGACTTCATCCGTTACGGCCTGACGGGCTGGGAGTGGCCCGCCATCGTCGTGTTCACCTTGGTTACAACCCACCTGACGATCATTGGCGTCACGGTGTATCTGCACCGTTGTCAGGCTCACCGTGCACTCGAGTTGCATCCCATCGTGTCCCATCCCCTGCGTCTGTGGCTATGGATGTCCACCGGCATGGTCACCAAGGAGTGGGCTGCGATTCACCGCAAGCATCACGCCAAGTGCGAGACCGAGGAAGACCCGCACAGCCCTCAGACCAAAGGCATCAACAAGGTGCTCTGGGAGGGGGCGGAGCTCTACCGCGAGGCCGCCCGCGATCGTGAACTGGTTGAGCGCTACGGCCATGGCACGCCGGACGACTGGGTCGAGCGCCACATCTATTCCCGCCACAGCGTTCTCGGGGTCTCCATCCTGCTGATCGCCGATGTGCTGCTGTTTGGGGTGGCTGGTGCCGCTGTCTGGGCCGTGCAGATGGCCTGGATCCCCTTCCTGGCGGCCGGCGTCATCAACGGGATTGGCCACTTCTGGGGGTATCGCAATTTCAAGAGCCCGGACACCAGCACCAACATCCTGCCCTGGGGCATCCTGATCGGGGGCGAGGAGTTGCACAACAA
>CAYYDO010000201.1:786-3629 GCA_964470595.1 uncultured Burkholderiaceae bacterium
CCTTTGCCACCTCGCCCAAGCTGTCATCGAAGTGGTACGAATTCGACATTGGCTGGATGTACATCCGCATCCTGTCCTTCCTCGGGCTGGCAAAACCGCGGGCTCTGCCGGCAGAACTCATCCTCGATCCCTCGCGCAACAGAATCGATGCCGATACCGTCGAGGCCGTTCTCTCCAACAAGTATCAGCTCATGGCCTCGCTGGCCAAGGCATTCAAGCGCGATGTTTCCGTGCGCGAGTCCTCACAGACGGCCAAGCGCGAGACATGGCTGGAACTGCGTCGCGAATTCGAGGGCATGTGGTCGCGTCGTCAGGTGTCTGTCGAACAGGCCGTGCAGAATCTGCAGGCCTGGTGTGCCAAGGCCGAGGCCTCGGGCATCTCCGCGCTGGCCGACTTCTCCCAGCGCATCCGCATGGCAACACCGAGTCGCGTTTCCTACTGAGGACGCACGCCGCCCGCGCTGACGCTCGGGCGGCCATCATTGCCCCGGTTGCTGCTCTTTGCCGGGTCTTTAGCGGGTGGCTTGTTGCCGGACGATCGTGCCGGAGCCGGTTTACTGCGGGGTTTTGCCGCGGCGGCCGGTGGCGGTGTCTCTGTGTTCGCCGCCAGCACGGTGCGCCGTCCCTGGGCATCGGTGACCACGGTCTGGGTTTTCGCGGGGCGGATCAGCAGCCTTTGTCCGACAGCCGGTTCGGCCTCTGCGAGATTGTTGAGTCGCCGTATCTCGCTTGCTGCGACGCCATAACGCCGGGCGATGCGGGTCAGGTTGTCGCGCTTGCTGACCTTGTGGTGTACCGCCCCGATGTGTTCTTTTTCCACCACTTTCGCTCCGGCAAATCGCGCCAGCGTGGTCTCGATGTGGGGTTCGTCGGTCATCGCTGCAATCGGCGCCAGAAGCACCGTGCCAGGCAAGGGCTGTGCATTGCGTTTGAGGCTGTTTGCAGCGATCAGGTCCTGTGCCGACACGCCGCTGCGCTTGGCCAGTCCCGACAGCGTCTCTCCTGACTTGAGCGTGTAGGGCTTCCAGGTCACCAGAGGTTCGCCGCGGGCGATGTGCTCACGCATGCGATTCTGGAATATCTCGGCGCGGTCCGCGGGGATGATGATCCGGTCGGTGCGGCTGACGCTGATGACAGGTCGGTGGTGAGAGGGGTTGAGTTCGAGAAACTCCTGCTGGGTCAGGCCGGCAAAGCGCGCGGCGAGTGATCGGTCGATCGACTGTTCCTTGTCGATCACGACGAAGTACGGTTTGTTGGGGATGAAGGGCAGCTGAACACCGAATTGCGCGGGACGTGACAGGATGTTTCGCAGCGCGATCAGCTTGGGCACATAGTTCTGCGTCTCCCTGGGCATCTTCAGATTCAGGTAGTCATCAGGCAAGCCTCTGGCGCTATTGCGCTTGCGGGCCCTCAGCACCGCGCCCTCGCCCCAGTTGTAACTCGCGAGGGCCAGAAACCAGTCGCCACCTTGCAGGTCGTGGAGTTTCTGCAGGTAATCGAGCGCTGCTCGGGTGGAGTCGATGACATCGCGTCTCTGGTCGGTCCACCAGTTCTGGTCAAGATCGAAGACCCGGCCAGTGGAGGGAATGAACTGCCACAGCCCCGCAGCCTTCGCTTTCGAGAGCGCCTGCGGATTGAAGGCACTCTCCACGATCGGCAGCAGGGCCAGCTCGGTCGGCATGTTGCGTGCCTCGATCTCCTCGACGATGTGGAACAGGTACTTGTCGCCCCGATCGAACACCCGTGTCAGGTACTCGGGGTTGCGCAGGATCCAGCGCTCGTGCTGCGCGACCAGGGGTGATTCCAGCTCGGGCATGGCGAAACCGGCCTGAATGCGTTCGATCAGATTGTCGTAACGCCTGGTCTGCATGATCGGCAGGTCTCGCGCTACCGCAGGTGAGGGGGCGCTTGCCGCTGCCGGCGCAACCGGTGGGGTTCGGGCCTGTCGTTGAGTGGACGGCTTCGCGGGCGCTGCCGGGGCGGTCTCCACGGCCGGGGGGAGAACCGCGGCCGGCGTCGTCACATCGGCCCCCGCATTGGACGATGGAAGTGGCGCGGTTGCACAACCTGCCAGAGCGAGGGTGATGACGATGGCGGAGACCTTGAGCATCGGGGCCGATTATCCGCGAAAGCTGTCCTTGCGGCTGCGCATGACCGCGAACTCTTCGGCATTGCGGCAGCGCAAGAAGGGGTTTGTTTCGATTTCCAACCCGATCCGGCTCGGTACCGTGCTTGCCCCTTTCTCACGCAGATCGATCACCTGCCTGAGCCGGGCCGCAATCGGCGCATCCTGGGGAAGCACATGCGCTGCGAAGCGCAGATTGCTCAGTGTGTATTCGTGTGCGCAGTAGACCACCGTCTCGGGTGGCAGCGCCGCAAGTCGGGAAAGCGAGGACCACATCTGCTCGGGGCTTCCCTCGAAGAGCCGACCGCAGCCGGCAGCGAACATGGTGTCGCCGCAGAAGAGCACCGGATCGCTGCCTCCGGCCTGTCCGACATAGGCGATGTGACCCAGGGTGTGTCCGGGGACCGACATCACGGCGAGACCCACTTCGCACTCGGGGATCATGATCTGATCGCCATCGTGCAGCGGGCGGTTCACCCCGGCAATCGTCTCACCAGCCGGACCATACACCGGCATCAGGAAGGCGGGATCCTGCGTCGCCGCGTGATCCACGAGTGCATCGATACCCCCGCTGTGGTCTGCATGATGATGGGTAATCAGGATGGCCCGAAGCCTCAGACCCCTTGCATCCAGCGCGGCGATTAGTGGTGCCGCATCGCCTGGATCCACGACGGCCGCGAGCCGCTGCTGGCGATCGGTGATGATCCATATATAGTTA
>CAYYDO010000202.1:0-2347 GCA_964470595.1 uncultured Burkholderiaceae bacterium
CGTGCGAGCGCTCGGCCTTGGCCAGCGTCTCGAACCAGTCGGCGATCTCGTCGAAACCCTCCGAACGTGCATCCTTGGCCATGCCGGGATACATGTCGGTGTACTCATGGGTCTCGCCTGCCACTGCTGACTTCAGATTGGAGGCGGAATCACCGATCGGCATATCGGTGGCGGGGTCGCCTACCTGAGCCAGATAATCGAGGTGGCCGTGGGCATGGCCAGTCTCACCTTCGGCTGTCGAACGGAACAGTGCGGCGACTTCGGTGTAGCCCTCGACGTCGGCCTTGTTTGCGAAGTAGAGGTAACGGCGGTTGGCCTGGCTCTCACCAGCGAACGCATCCTTCAGATGCTGGTGCGTCTTGGTACCTTTCAGTTGGGGCATGACTTCTTTCTCCTTCGGTTGAACAACGATCGATCCGCAGCACTTACTGCGGCGCTGCAACGGCGCCAGTGTCGACCCCGCTTCCGGAATGACTTCTGACTGAGCCGAATCCTAGGCTGAAAAATTAGGTTAGTCCAATTGAAAGTTTCTTATCGATTGATAAAAACAATCAATTGATCGTCTTGGACATTTTATCGACGAACGACACCAGCCGTCTCCGTATTAACGCCTAAAATCGCAGCCATGAACGCACCACCACTCCCCTCGATCGCTGAGAGCAGACGCCTGATGGCGAGCGGTAAAGCATCTGCGACGGAGCTTCTGGAGGAGGCGATTGGCCGGATCGCTGCCATCAACCCGACATTGAACGCACTGCCGACCCTCTGTCTGGATCGCGCCCGGGAAGAGGCCCGACTGATCGACAGATGCCTCTCCCGACGTGGCAAACGCCAGGTCCCGGGGCTCGGTCCCCTCGCGGGTCAGCCCTACTGCGCGAAAGACATGTTCGACACCCAGGGGGTACGCACGACCTATGGAAGCGTGCTCTTCAGGGATCACCTGCCCACCGCAGACGCCGAGATCGTCTCGCGCATACGCCGGGCCGGCGGGATCCTGCTTGGCAAATCCAACACGCCGGAGTTCGCCGCAGGTTCACAGACATTCAACCGGGTCTTCGGAGCCACACGCAACCCTTTCGATACGGACCGAACTTGCGGTGGATCGACGGGGGGTGGGGCGGTGGCACTGGCCTGCGGCATGGTCAATGTCGCCGACGGCTCGGACCTCGCCGCATCCCTGCGCAATCCGGCCTCCTTCTGTGGTGTCGCGGGAATGCGCCCGTCAAGCCATCTCGAGCCGCGCCTTCAAACCGGTCGGGATCGATTCAACACACTGTCGATGGTGGGGCCGCTTGCACGTTCGATCCCGGATTTGCGCGAAGTATTCCTGGCAATCTTCGATCCGACAGGATGCACGCCGGTTCACACACTCTCGCACTGGACTGAGCTGAGACAGCAACAGGACCGGAATCGTCGCTGGGGCGGCGGGTCGCGCAAGAATACGAGACGCCCGCGCATTGGCTGGGCACCCTTCTGGGATCGCCTGCCGGTCGAGCCGGCTGTCTCGCTGGTCATGGAGGAATTCGCCTCGCGCGCAAGCCGCTCGGGGGTCCAGCTCGTCGAAGGATTTCCGCAACTGCCCGATGTGCGCTCAGCCTTTCTTGCGCTCAGGGGCGAGTACTTCGTCGCCGAACTTGGCGAGCTCTATGAAAACCACCGTCAGGATCTGAAAGACACAATCATCTGGAATATCGAACAGGGTCTTGGCCTGACCGTGACCGATATCGCTCGGGCACACGGCACACGGGCGACAACCCGCGCCTGTATCGAGCACTACATGGACGTCCATCAGCTCGATGCCATTGCCGGACCCACCAGTCAGGTACTGCCCTTCGGGCTTGACATGCCGTATGTCGAGCAGATCGGATCAACGAAACTGGAGACGTACATTGACTGGCTCGCATCGAATTTCTTCGTCAGTGTGGCCGGCCTTCCCGCCATCTCCATGCCTGCGGCAACCGCAACGGCCCCGACGTCGCAGGCAAGACTGCCCGTGGGACTGCAACTCATCGGCCGCTGGGGAGATGACATGAATCTGCTCGACATTGCGCAGGCCATCGAAGACATACTCTGAAGCCGAGAGGAGCTACCGCCATGTCCGTTCCCGTCAGCAATCCACAGCGCCTCGCCAATCTTCGAAAGGACTACGCGCGGGCAGCATTCGATCTCCCCGATGCCCTGCCCTCGCCGCGCGAGCAGTTCGAACGCTGGTTCCAGGAAGCGATCCATGCAGAGGTGCTCGAACCCAATGCCATGACCCTGTGCACCGTGGATCCCGATGGACGTCCGTCCGGACGGATCGTGCTGATCAAGGGCATCGACGATGCGGGCATCACCTTTTTCACCA
>CAYYDO010000202.1:2357-3587 GCA_964470595.1 uncultured Burkholderiaceae bacterium
GCAGACGGGCGAGGCGGCGAGCAAGCTCAAGGCGGTGCTGACGCCCGAGGAACTGGCCGAACTGGGCGATGGTGGCGAGGTCAGCGCCGAGGATCTGCTGGCAGCCCAGATGACCGCCCGCGCCGACGATGCGGGCATCACCTTTTTCACCAACTACCAGAGCCGGAAGGGGCGTGCGCTGGCAGCGCATCCGCAGGCATGCGTGGTCTTCTTCTGGCCGGAACTCGAACGGCAGGTACGTATCGATGGTCCTGTCGAAAAGGTATCTGATGACGAATCCGAGGACTACTTCCGATCACGCCCGCTGGCAAGCAGGCTCGGCGCATGGGCATCTCCGCAGAGCGATGTGATCCCCAACCGGGAGTGGCTCGAGTTGCGACAGAAAAGCCTCGAGGAGGCCTTTCCCGCCGAGTCGTCGCTGGATCCGCCCAAGCCGGCCCACTGGGGGGGCTACCGCTTGCGACCCGACACATTCGAATTCTGGCAGGGTCGACCCTCCAGGCTTCACGACCGCCTGTTCTACCGCCGGGAATCCTCCCGCGGACCCTGGATCATCGAGCGACTGGCACCCTGATCCGGCAGCCGGAGTTCATGTTTCGCGCATGAGCGCGGCGAAGTTTCGGCGTGCCTTGTCCACCTTGGGCGCCACCACGAAAGCACAGTAACCCTGGTCAGGATGCCTGCGAAAGTAATCGTGATGCTCGGATTCGGCTGGCCAGAATCGGTGTGCGACATCCCGATCAGCGACGGGAATATCAGCGGGGACATCAACGATCTGCGTAACGACACGGCGCGGGAATGCAATTCCCTCGAGAGCCCGCACGAGATCCTCATCCGGCAGGGCATCCTGCTCGCTTGCCTGGCCCGAAATGAGTCGCAATGATTCGCGGGCCTGGCGTGACTGAAACGCATCCGCAGCGAAAATGATGGAGCGGTACTGTGGGCCGATATCGTTGCCCTGTCGATCCACTGTTGTGGGGTCGTG
Source organism: uncultured Burkholderiaceae bacterium (assembly GCA_964470595.1). GTDB lineage: Bacteria > Pseudomonadota > Gammaproteobacteria > Burkholderiales > Burkholderiaceae_A > Lacustribacter. Next base: position 3,343 of record CAYYDO010000202.1, read on the forward strand.
AATACTGAAAAACACCGCCAGCAGATCGGCATAACGGATCTGGGCAGGCTCGAACACGACCCTCACGACTTCGGCATGACCCGTCGCCTTGCCGCACACCTGCTCGTAGCTCGGATTGGCTACCCATCCGCCCATGTAGCCGGAGGTTACCTCCACCACACCCCGGATGTTCTGGTAGACCGCCTCGAGGCACCAGAAGCAGCCGCCACCGAAATAGGCCTCCTGCCGAGTTGTCAGCATGTGTC
>CAYYDO010000203.1:0-2202 GCA_964470595.1 uncultured Burkholderiaceae bacterium
CCGTTCTGTATGCTCGATGAGGTTGATGCGCCCTTGGATGACCCGAATACAGAGCGCTTCTGCAATCTGGTGCGGCACATGTCGAGTTCCACCCAGTTCATCTTCATCACCCACAACAAGATCGCGATGGAGGTGGCACAGCATCTGATGGGCGTGACCATGCAGGAGAAGGGTGTCTCACGCATCGTTGCCGTCGACCTCGACGCCGCCAACAGTGTGATGCCCGAGGCCGCATGAGCGACCTGCAGGTGGCGATCACGGCAGTTGCCGCGATCGCGGTCCTGTGGGTGCTCGTCTCGAATCAGCGGGAGCGCCCCAAGGGGCGTGCCGCACCGCCACCCTCCGCGGTGCCACAGGAGTCGGCCATGCGCGAGGAGCCCGTCGCGCCGATCGAGCCCTCGCTCGGCAGCGATGGTGCCGTTGCTGGCGATGATGCTCCCGGCAACGATGGCGCGCCCGGCAGTGCCGAATCGGCACCCTCCGGACCAAAGCCCGATCGTCAGCCAGCCACCGAGGGGCTGCCGGTCACCACACCCTCCGAGCGGCTGTTCGAGCCGGTTCTGCCCTCGGCCGTCGGCGAGTCGATCGCCGAACTTTCCTGGGCCAGCCCGGTTGCGGCCGGCCCCGTGCTGCACGCGATTCGCGGCTGGCGCCATGTCGGCAGCAAGCCCCTGTCCTTTGGCTGGCGGGTACCCGATGCCGCCGCGTTGATCGCCGAGCCGCCACGCGACCAGATCCTCGGGCTGCAGGTCGGCATTCTGCTGGCGACCCGCAGCGGCCCGATGCACGCGATGGAGTACACCGACTGGCACGACGCGATGATGCGCCTGGCGTCCGATCATGGGGCACATCTCACCATTGCATCGATGAGCGAGGTGCTTGCGCGTGCGCGCGAGGTCGATCGTCTGTGTGCCGAGGTCGATTCCCAGCTGGCGATCGCACTCGGCTCCGATGCGGGACTGTCGCCCGCTGCCATCGATGCGGCCGCCCGCGAGATCGGTCTGGAGCCGCGAGGCGAGTCACGCTATGCCAGGGGTCCCCTGCATCATCAGCGTTTCTCGGTCTTTCCGGGCGATGGCGGCATGGGTCTGGTGCTGCTTCTCGATGTGCCGCGAACCGCATCGCCGGTCGCGGCATTCGACGAGATGCTGTCCGCGGGACGCGCCCTGGCCGATGCACTGTCTGCCGATCTCACCGACGAGGCCGGTCGCCTGCTGCTTCCCGAGGACATCGTGCTGATCCGCGAGCAGCTGGTTCGCCAGGAGGCACGCATTCTGGCGCTGGGCATCACGCCCGGGTCGACCCTGGCCCAGCGTCTGTTTCTCTGATGGACGAATCCCGGTCACGCATTGTCGCCCTGCGCGAGGAGGTGGCCCGCCACCAGCAGGCCTATTACCGCGACGATACGCCGCTCATCACCGATGCCCAGTACGATGCTCTGGTGCTGGAACTGGCGCGTCTCGAGGCCTCGTCACCGCAGGCGGCCAGCGGTCCCTCGCCGCTGGAGACAGTCGGGTTCGCACCGCGACGCGAGTTCACCGAAGTTCCGCATCGCGTGCCGATGCTCTCGCTCAACAACGCGTTTGACGATGCCGAGGTGCTCGCCTTTGTCGAGCGTTTGCGGCAGATCCTGTCGATCGATGCGGCTGGCCCGGACGGTCGTGATGGTCTGCGATTCAGTGCCGAACTCAAGTTCGATGGGGTTGCCGTGAGTCTGCGCTATGAGGATGGTCGGCTGGTGCAGGCCGCCACGCGCGGCGATGGCAGCACCGGCGAGGATGTGACGGCCAATATCCTCACCATCGCATCGGTGCCGCGGCAACTGGTGGCGTCCCGGGTGCCACAGGTGCTCGAGGTGCGCGGCGAGGTGCTGATGACCCGCCAGGATTTTGCCGATCTCAATGCCCGTCAGCTCGCGGAGGGCGGGCGTGCCTTCGTCAATCCGCGCAACGCTGCGGCGGGCAGTCTGCGCCAGCTCGATGCGGCGATGACCGCACGCCGGCCCCTGCGTTTCTTCACCTATGGCACAGGCGAAGTCGTTGATCCCGCCGGCCTCACCACCGGGCTTGCCACGCACAGCCTGTGGATGCAGGCGCTGGAGAGCTGGGGGCTGCCGATGGGTGGCGAACGCGTGGGCGATCTCGATGCACAGGGCCTGCTCGCCTTCTATCGGCGCATCATGGGACTGCGGGCGCAACTGCC
>CAYYDO010000203.1:2212-3578 GCA_964470595.1 uncultured Burkholderiaceae bacterium
TACAAGCTGGAGTCGCTGGCCTTGCAGCAGGAGGCCGGATTCGTCTCGCGTGCGCCACGATTTGCCATTGCCCACAAGTTTCCCGCCGAGGAGGCCAGCACCCGGCTGCTCGATATCGACATCCAGGTGGGGCGCACCGGAACGCTCACGCCGGTGGCGCGCCTTGCACCGGTGTTCGTTGGCGGTGTCACGGTGACGAACGCCACGCTTCACAACGAGGATGAAATCGCCCGCAAGGGTGTGATGATCGGCGACACCGTCTGGGTGCGGCGCGCCGGTGATGTGATCCCCGAAGTGCTGGGTCCGATCATGGCGCTGCGGCCGCCGGATGCCCGCCTGTTCCGCATGCCCATGCAATGTCCGGTATGCGGTTCGGCGGTCTTTCGCGAGCCGGGCGAGTCGGCAACCCGGTGCCCTGCGGGCCTGTCCTGCAGTGCCCAGCGCAAGCAGGCCCTGCTGCACTTCGCCAGCCGTCGTGCCATGGATATCGAGGGGCTCGGCGACAAGCTGGTCGAGCAGCTGGTCGATCAGGGGCATGTGCGGACTCTTGCCGATCTCTACCGGCTCGATGAAGAGCGCCTGGCCGCACTCGATCGCATGGGAGCGAAGTCCGCCCGCAATCTGATCGCCGGCATCGATCGTTCGCGCAGGATCGGGCTTGCACGCCTCATCTTCGCCCTGGGCATTCGTCATGTGGGCGAGAAAACCGCGCAGGACCTGGCCCGTCACTTCGGCGCCATCGATCGGCTGCGGCATGCAACGGCCGAAGAGTTGATGCAGGCACCCGATGTCGGCCCGGTGGTGGCGGCCTCGATCCTGTCGTTCTTCGCTCATCCGGAGCAGGCACGCATCATCGATGCGCTTCTGACCGAGATCTCGCCCGAGGCACCGCCCGCGCCACCTCCAGCCCATCAGCTGCCGCTGGCCGGGATGACCGTCGTGCTGACCGGCACACTGGCCTCGATGAGTCGCGACGAGGCCGGCGAGCGACTGGCCGCCCTGGGTGCCAGGGTCAGTGGCTCGGTGTCCGCGCGCACCGGTCTCGTGGTCGCCGGCGAAGAGGCTGGCAGCAAACTGGAAAAGGCCCGTGCCCTCGGGGTGCGTGTCATCGACGAGAAGGAATTCCTGTCCATGATCGGAGGGGCAGTTGCAGCGTTGCCGTCCGACACCGGAGAGGCATCTGCCGCGTCGCCCTCCGATTCCTCATGAAAAGGTCCATGGCCCATGTCCCGATCCCATGCCCCCGTGCGCAAAGCGGTTTTCCCCGTAGCCGGTCTCGGCACGCGCTTTCTGCCCGCCACCAAGGCCAGCCCCAAGGAGATGCTGCCGGTGGTCGACAAGCCCCTGATCCAGTACGCGGTCGAGG
>CAYYDO010000204.1:0-3547 GCA_964470595.1 uncultured Burkholderiaceae bacterium
ATGTACCTGGCGGGGCGGCAATCGCTGGAATCGAGGCTTCTGGAGATGCTGGGGGAGAGGTCTGCGAACGTTTCCGGGTAAGCATTCCTGAACCGGTGGTTCAGGTGGGCGAGATCAGACCGGCTCTGGGGGCATCAGCAAGTGACACCACACGCCTGACGGACGATGTTTCAAGCCCTGCTTTCGGATATTGGTTCACGGAAATAAATACCCGGAAGGCTCGCAAACAGTTCCGAGTGTAGGCCTGAATCGGCCGCCCGGGTCAAAAAAATGCAATCCGCCGAAACGGCTAGAATTGCGGATTGGTTTTTTCGCAACACTGTTTTTGCATCATCGTTTGTCGCAACATCGTCGCAACACCGCTCTGCCCGCCCGTGGCCAGGGCCGCGACATCTCCCGGAACACTTTTCGAAAGTCTGCTGGACATGAAAACCGCTCAAGAATTGCGCGTCGGCAACGTCGTCATGGTCGGTGCCGAACCCATGGTCGTGCTCAAGGCCGAATACAACAAATCGGGCCGCAATGCGGCTGTGGTGAAGATGAAGATGAAGAACCTGCTCACCGGCTCCGGCCAGGAGACAGTCTTCAAGGCCGACGAGAAATTCGAGACCCTCGTGCTCGATCGCAGGGAGGTCACCTATTCCTACTTCGCCGACCCCATGTATGTCTTCATGGATGCCGAATACAACCAGTTCGAAGTCGAAGCCGAGTCGATGGGCGATGCCCTGAACTATGTCGAGGACGGCATGGCGTGCGAAGTGGTCTTCTACGAGGGTCGCGCCATCTCGGTCGAACTCCCCACCAGTGTCGTGCGCGAGGTGGCCTACACCGAACCCGCTGTCAAGGGCGATACCTCCGGCAAGGTCATGAAGCCGGCGCGCATCTCGCCCACCAACTTCGAAGTGTCGGTGCCCGCCTTTGTCGAAATCGGCGACAAGATCGAAATCGACACCCGCACCGGCGAGTATCGCAACCGGGTGAAGTGATGCATCCCGGCGGGAGCCTTGCATGAACCCGCCGCAGGATCGCCTACAGGATTTTCTTCAGGCGGCGCGTGCCCTTGCGGGCGATGCCGCCGTGCTGGTCGATCCATCCCGCACCGCTCCCTACAGCACCGACTGGCGTGGCCGCTACAGCGGCCGCCCGCTGGCGGTGCTGTTGCCCGCCAGCGCACAGCAGCTCGCCGGTCTGGTGCGACTGGCGCTGGCGCATCGTGTGTCGCTGGTGCCGCAGGGTGGCAATACCGGGCTTTCAGGCGGTGCCACGCCGGATGACAGCGGCACCCAGGTGGTGGTGCTGACCGCGCGCATGGCGGCCATTCGTGCCCGCGATGCCGACAACAAGACGCTGACCGTCGAGGCGGGCCTCACCCTCAGTCAGGCTCAGCAGGCGGCCAGCGACATGGGCCTGCTCTTTCCGCTCAGTCTTGGCGCACAGGACAGCGCCACCGTGGGTGGCGTGCTCTCGACCAATGCCGGTGGCACTGCCGTGCTGCGCTATGGCAATGCGCGCGAACTTTGTCTGGGGCTGGAGGTGGTGACGCCATCGGGCGAGATCTGGGATGGACTGCGTGGCCTGCGCAAGGACAACACCGGCTACGACCTGCGCGATCTCTTCATCGGTGCCGAGGGCACGCTGGGTTTCATCACCGCAGCCGTGCTGAAGCTGCACCCGCGTCCCGCCGGCATCACCACGGCGCTGGTGCGCGTGGCGGGCCCCGATCAGGCCCTTGCCCTGCTGCGTCTGGCGCAGTCGCGCTGTGATGCGGCACTCACCGGCTTCGAGTTCATGACAGCGGTCAGTACCCAGCTGGTGGTGCAGCGCCTGCCGCAGGTGGCGCAGCCCGCTCTGCCGATGATCGGTGGCGATGCGCATCGCGCGCCTGCGGCCACGGTGCTGATCGAGATCTCGCATCCCGAATCCGAGTCGGCAGCCACTGCCATGCTCGAATCCCTGATGACCCGCGCACTCGATGACGGCCTGATCGAGGATGCCATGGTGGCGCAATCCCTGGCCCAGGCGGGTGCCATGTGGCAGTTGCGCGAGAGCATCACGCTTGCAGCCGCCGACGACGGACCCCACATCAAGCACGACATCGCGCTTCCGGTATCGGCCCTGTCGCGTTTCATCGCCGACATGGATGCCGAACTGCTGCAGGCCTATTGCGGCGTGCAGCTGGTCAATTTCGGTCACTTCGGCGATGGCAATCTGCACTACAACATCGGCCCGCCGATCTCCTGTGGCGATGGTCGCGATCGTGCCGCACGACATGCCGCCTATCGGGTCTTTCTGCAGCAGCACGAGGATGACATTCGTCGTCGTGTGCACGACCGGGTGATGGCCATGGGAGGGTCGATCAGTGCCGAGCACGGGCTCGGGCAGCTGCGCCGACTTGAAGCGCGACACTACAAGAGCACGGTCGAGATCAATCTGATGCAGGCGATCAAGCAGGCGCTCGATCCTCAGGGCATCATGAATCCCGGCAAGGTGCTCTGAGTCTCGCTAGTCGAACACCACGGCATCGCGAAGACGCGGCGCAGCACGATCCTTTTCCGACAACTGCAGCGTGATGCCGGCGAGTGACTCGGGCCAGCGGATGCCGATCTCCGGGTCATCCCATGCCACCGATCCCTCGCATTCGGGCGCATAGAAATCGGTGGTCTTGTAGAGGAAGTCGGTGCCGTCTTCCAGGGCGACGAAGGCATGGCCGAACCCCGGCGGAATCCACAGCATCTCGCCGCTGGCCTCGCGCAGTGTGCAACCGGCCCATCTGCCGAAAGTGGGGGATGAACGCCGCAGATCGACCGCCACATCGAACACGCTTCCGCGCGCCACCCGCACCAGCTTGCCCTGTGCATGAGGCGGCCGCTGGAAGTGGATGCCGCGCAGAACGCCGCGCACCGATCGCGAGTGGTTGTCCTGCACGAAACTGCTTGCAAGGCCGGTGGCCTGGGCGAAATGATCGGCGCGAAAGCTCTCCAGGAAGAAACCGCGCGCATCGCCGAACACGCGGCTGCGCAGAAGCAGCACCTCGGCAAATGGCGCCAGAGGACTTGCCTGCAGCGCAGCGCTCAAGGAAACACCCGATCGCGCAGCACATCGAGCAGATAGCGCCCGTAGCCGCTCTTGGCCAGCGGTTGTGCCAGACGCTCCAGGTCGGCATCGCTGATCCATTTCATGCGCCAGGCGATCTCCTCCGGGCAGGCCACCTTCAGGCCCTGACGCTTCTCGATGGTCTGGATGAAATGGCTGGCCTCCAGAAGCGATTCGTGTGTGCCGGTGTCGAGCCAGGCATGACCGCGCCCCATCACGAGCACATCGAGCGCCTTCCACTCCAGGTACTGCCGGTTGACATCGGTGATCTCCAGTTCGCCCCGGGGTGACGGCTTGAGTTCGCGTGCCACATCCACCACACGGTTGTCGTAAAAATAAAGACCGGTGACCGCATAGCGGGATTTGGGCTGCGCGGGTTTTTCCTCGAGGGATACCGCGGACCAGTTGCTATCGAACTCGACCACACCATAGCGCTCGGGATCCTGCACCGGAT
>CAYYDO010000205.1:0-3511 GCA_964470595.1 uncultured Burkholderiaceae bacterium
GTTTTCAACCATCGGCGCCCTGCTGCTGATCATCCTGGCAGTGGTGTCCGATCGAGCCTCCAAGAAGCCGCTCAATGAAGCCAATACGGCTGCTGTGGCATCGAACCAGTATGTGAACAGCAATCTGCGCAATGCCGAAGTGATCGAGGCCATGGGCATGCTGCCCAACCTGATGCGCCGCTGGTATCTGCTGCAGTCACGCATGCTGGAGCGTCAGAGCACCGCATCCGACAAGGCCGCCACCGTGGTCGCGATCACCAAGGTGACGCGTCTGACACTTCAATCCGGTGCGCTCGGTCTGGGGGCATGGCTTGCGGTGAAGGGCGAGGTCAGCCCCGGCATCATGATCGCCGCCTCCATCCTGATGGGCCGCGCTCTCGCCCCGGTGGAATTGCTGATCGGCACCTGGAAGGGCTTCACCACGGCCAAGACCAGCTACGACCGCCTGAAGGAACTGTTGGCGGCTTTCCCGGTGCGCGACGAGGGCATGAGCCTGCCACGCCCGCGCGGCATCCTGACCGCGGAAAACGTGTACATCACCCCGCCGCGGGCCCAGGCCGCGGTGGTCAAGGGCGTGAATTTCACCATGGGCCCGGCCGAGATCATCGGCATCGTCGGGCCAGCGGCATCCGGCAAATCCACCCTGGCCCGCGCCATGGTGGGCGTGTTGCCCACCCAGGTGGGCAAGATGCGCCTCGATGGCGTGGACATCTTCACCTGGAACAAGCCCGAGGTGGGCCCGGCCATTGGCTACCTGCCCCAGGATGTCGAACTCTTCGACGGCACCATTGCGGAAAACATCTGCCGCTTCGGCGAGGTCGATTCCGAGCGCGTGATTGCGGCTGCCAAGGCCTGCGGTGTGCACGACATGATTCTCCATTTCCCCAAGGGCTATGACACGACGATTGGCGAGGCCGGCGGGGTCCTCTCGGGTGGGCAGCGCCAGCGCATTGGTCTGGCGCGTGCGCTCTACGGTGTGCCAGCCCTGCTGGTGCTGGATGAACCGAACTCCAACCTGGACGATATGGGCGAGATGGCCCTGGTGCAGGCCGTGCTCGAGATGAAACAGCGCGGCAGCACCGTCATTCTGATCACCCATCGCACCAGTGTGCTGCGCGCGGTGGACCGTCTGATGCTGCTGCGTGATGGTCAGATCCAGATGTTCGGTCCGCGCGATGAGGTGCTGACCGCACTCGCCAAGGCCAATCAGCAGATTGCCCAGGCTCAGCAGCAGGCGGCGGCACCAAAGCCCCAGCCGCCCGCGCCGACGGGTACGCAGGCAGCGGAAGGTGGCGGGCAGCAGCCCATGCCGCCCGAGACCACACAGGGGCAGGGAAACGGGGGTAACGGATCATGAGCATGGATATCGTGGATGTCGCGGCGCGCGAGAAAAACGCGTCTGCTTCCGCCAATCAGTCTCCCGATCTGCCCACCAATGTGCGCCGTCCACTGTTGATCGGCACCCTGGTGCTGCTGATGGGTTTTGGCGGCTTTGTGGCATGGGCCGCGATGGCACCGATCGATTCGGGTGTGCCGGCTATGGGTACAGTCACCCTCGATAACCGCCGCAAGACGGTGCAGCATTTCTCGGGTGGCGTGGTGAAACGCATCCTGGTGAAAGAGGGCGATCGCGTGAAAGAGGGCGATCTGCTCATGATCATGGACGATGCCATTCCCCAGGCTACGCGATCCAGCGCCGAGAGCGAGTTGCGCAGCCTGGAGATTCAGCAGCGCTTTCTTGAAAAGCTGCTCGCCGATCTGCAACCGCTGGTAGATGAAGGCTTTTATCCGCGCAACCGTTTTCTGGAAAGTCAGCGTCAGTTGGCCGAAGTTGGCGCGCGTCAGGCCGGTCAGCGTGATCGATTGAACGCGGCGGTACAGGAGCTCAAGCGCACCGCTGTGGTGGCACCTGCAAGCGGCATGGTCATGGGGCTTGCCATCACCACCGAGGGTGGTGTGATCTCGCCCGGTGGTCGTGTGATGGATATCGTTCCCGAAGATGAGCGTCTGGTGGTCGAGGCGCAGATTCAACCGCATTTGATCGACAAGGTCGTGCCCGGCCTGCAGGCCGAGGTGCGCTTCAGTGCGCTGAACCTGCGCTCCACCCCGATCACCATGGGCGAAGTGGAATGGGTCTCGGCGGACAAATTCCAGAACCCGCAGGATATGGCCAATCCCATGGGCTATTACAGTGCCCGACTGGTGGTGCCCGCCAGCGAAATGAAGAAGCTGGGTGCCGATGTGCATATTCGCGCGGGCATGCCGGCCGATGTCATCTTCAACACTGGTGAGCGCACCTTCCTGGAGTACCTGGTCAAGCCGCTCACCGATCGCATGGCCAAATCGCTGAAAGAACAGTGATGCGAGCGATCCCCGTTTCCGGTGCGTCATCTCTGCCCGCCTGCCCGCGTCGTGTCGTGTCGCGCATGGTGCCGCAACGCCTGGGGGCATTTGCATCCGCAGTTGCAGCGGTCTCGGTACTGATCGGGTCATCGTCTGCATGGGCCAATCCCGATGCCAACCTGCCGCCACTTGCACCTCTTCCCCAGTGGACACAGCCCGACCCGGCTGCCCCGCCGGCACCGATCACATCCATCTCGGATCAGATATTGCCCCTGCCGGGCACGCCGCTCTCGCGCACATCTCCGGGCTTGTCATTGCGAACCCATGTGCAGGCGGCACGCGAAGTCGATCCCCAGTTTCTTGCCACCCGCGCATCGCTCGATGCCGCCGAGCAGGGACTGGCGCTCGCCGATTCGGCGCGTGGCCCGCGGGTCACATTTTCCGCCACCACCTTTCGCACGGAGCGAACCGAGCAGAGCAGGAATATTCTGGGTCGTCTGACCGAAACCAATAACGGTTTCAGTTCGAACAATGCCCAGATTCAGGCACGTCAGCCCATCTATCGTTACCGTGATCGCGTCGCCATCGATCAGGCCGGTGCCCAGCTGGAGGCGGCCCGCGCGGTCAGCATGTATGCCGAGCAGGAATTGCAGTTCCGATTGGTCAGCCGCTGGGTCGAGGTGCTGGCCGCTCGTGAGTTGGTGACCGTGGGCGAGGCGGCTCTGACAGCAGCGATCGAAACACTCACTGAGATCGAGCGTCGTTTTCGCGGGGGCGATGCCACTGTGCAGGATCTGCAGCAGGCGCGTGCCCGTGCCGTGCAGACCGAGGCGCAGCTGACCGACGCGAAAGCGCAACTCGACATTGCCGAACTCAACCTGCGCGAGACAGTCGGCCCGGAGGCCGCGATTCCGCAGAGCCTCTCGATCAGGGGCCTGGCGGGACTCTCCTTTACCCGCCTGAGCACCGAGGCCCTGTTCACCCGGATCGAGGAGCGCAATTTCGAGATCATCTCCTCGCGATTTCAGGAGGAAGCCGCGCGTCTGGAGCGTGACAAGGCATCTTCCGATCGTCGCCCCACACGCGATGCCTCTGTGAGTGTCAGGAAGGGTAATAGCGAGACCATCACCTCGATCAAGGACGAAAACCGTGTGGGTCTGCAGCTGAG
>CAYYDO010000206.1:0-3445 GCA_964470595.1 uncultured Burkholderiaceae bacterium
ATCTACGGCTACTCGCTGGCATTTACCGGCGGCAGCCCCTACTTCGGCGGATTCAGCAAGATGTTCCTGGGCGGGATCACCCCTGATTCGGTTGCCGCTACCTTCAGCAAGGGTGTGGTGATTCCCGAACTGGTGTTTGTTGCCTTCCAGGGCACTTTTGCCGCCATCACCTGCGCGCTGATCGTGGGCGCCTTTGCCGAGCGGATGAAATTCGCTGCAGTCCTGTTGTTCATGGTGATCTGGTTCACATTCGCCTACATTCCGACCGCACACATGGTCTGGTACTGGGATGGCCCGGATGCGATCACCGATGCGAAATCACTCGAGGCCGTGGCAGCCGCCGCCGGTGCCCTGTGGGCAAAAGGCGCACTCGACTTTGCGGGCGGAACAGTGGTGCACATCAACGCGGGGGTTGCCGGTCTGGTCGCCGCCTACATGGTGGGTCGCCGTACAGGGCTGGGCAAGGAAGCGATGCCTCCGCATTCGCTGACACTGACGATGGTCGGCGCGGCCATGCTCTGGGTGGGCTGGTTCGGCTTCAATGCCGGCTCCAACCTCGAGGCCACCGGCACCGCCGCCCTGGCAATGACCAACACCCTGTTTGCGACTGCAATGGCGATCCTCGCCTGGACCGTCGGGGAGTGGGTTCTCAAGGGCAAGCCCTCCATGCTGGGTGCAGCTTCCGGTGCCGTGGCTGGTCTTGTGGCAATTACCCCCGCAGCCGGATTCGTCGGCCTGATCGGTGCACTGGTGATTGGTCTGTGCGCCGGCTTCGCCTGCCTGTGGGGTGTGACTGGCCTCAAGCGCATGCTGAAGGCCGACGATTCCCTGGACGTGTTCGGTGTGCATGGCGTTGGCGGCATCATCGGCGCCATTCTGACCGGTGTGTTCGCAGCACCCTCACTCGGCGGAACAGGCATCTACGACTATGTCGCCAACAAGGTCGGCGACAGTTACTCCATCGGTGGGCAGGTTCTGATCCAGATCGAGGCGGTGATCACGACGATCATTCTCTCGGCAGTCGTCTCGGTGATTGCCCTCTTCATCGTGAAGATGATCGTCGGTCTGCGTGTGCCGGAGGAGTCCGAGCGCGAGGGCCTTGACACCACATCCCACGGCGAAAAAGCCTACTACATGTAAGCCAACCGTTTTCTCCTTGTCGTTGTGTTCTTGATGCCCGCCGGCCCCCCCGGCGGGCTTTTTTATCGGCTCAGCCTGCTTGGCTACAATGCCCGGTTATGGTGCCCAGAATCCTCAATGCTGCCGATGGCGGCGCGCCGCTGCTTCACCTCGAGCAGCAGATCCTCAACGCCAGTCACGATATCGAGTACTGGTTCCGCTCGCAGTGGCTGCTGCATACACCGCCCTTCTACGCGTCTGTAGACCTGCGCAATGCGGGATTCAAGCTGTCGGTGGTGGATACCAACCTGTTTCCGGGTGGGTTCAACAACCTGTCGCCCGACATGCTCCCGCTTGCCGTACAGGCCATGAGCGCGGCTGTCGAACGGCGATGTCCGGATGTCCGGCGTTTTCTGCTGATTCCGGAAAACCACACCCGCAACATGTTCTATCTGACAAACGTCGCGCGGCTGGCGCGGCTTTTGCAGCAATCGGGTCTCGAGATTCGCATCGGCACCCTCATTCCGGAAATCACCGCGCCCACACGCCTGGAGCTTCCGCAGGGGGAAAGCCTGCTGCTCGAACCGCTGGAGCGCTCCGGGAACCGTCTGGGCGTCAAGGGATTCGATCCCTGCGCCATTCTTCTCAACAACGACATGTCAGCGGGCGTTCCCGACATCCTTCGGGGTATCGATGAGCAGGTGATCGTCCCTCCGCTGCATGCAGGATGGTCCGTTCGTCGCAAATCCAAGCATTTCGCCGCCTACTCCCAGGTGACGGCGTCTTTTGCCGACATGCTGGGCATCGATCCCTGGGTGCTCGATCCCTATTTCGCCACCTGCTCAAATGTCGACTTTCACGCGCGCGAGGGCGAATCGTGTCTGGCCGATAACGTCTCGGCGATGTTGCAGCGCATCCAGGCCAAATACAAGGAACTGGGCATCCAGCAAAAACCGTTCGTGGTGGTGAAAGCAGATGCCGGAACCTATGGCATGGGTGTGATGACCGTCAAGGATGCCAGTGAAGTCGTCAATCTGAATCGCAAGCAGCGCAACAAAATGGCCATCATCAAGGAGGGCATGGCCGTCAGCGATGTACTGATCCAGGAAGGGGTGCCGACTCTGGAAGTGGTGGATGACGCAGTCGCCGAGCCGGTGGTGTACATGATCGACCGGGTCGTGGTGGGCGGCTTTTATCGGGTTCATGCCGAACGCGGGCCCGATGAGAACCTGAATGCGCCAGGAATGAAGTTTGCCCCGCTGCCCTTTGACGAGAGTTGCATGCAGCCCGACCATGCAGGACATCCCGATGCAGCCCGCAACCGTTTTTATGTCTACGGGGTGATCTCCCGACTGGCGCTCCTCGCAGCATCACTCGAACTCGAATCCACGGCTCCGTGACTGTCCGACTGCTCTTCATCTGCGATCCCCTTGAGGGTTTTGCCACCTACAAGGACAGCACCTTTGCAATGATGCGGGAGTGCCAGCTGCGCGGCATGGAAATTCATCACGCACATCCCCGGGAACTCCGGGCGACTGCCGGCAGTGGCGGTAGCCGACTCGAGATCTTCGCCCACCACATTCACATCGATAACCCTGAAGCGTCCATCTGGTGGGTCGAGAGCACCGCAGGCTGGCAGGATGCGACAAACTTCGCGGCCATCGTGATGCGCAAGGATCCGCCCTTTGACGCGGCATATCACATTGCCACGCAGTTGCTCGAAATCGCCGAACGCCAGGGTGTGTCGGTCGTCAATCGGCCCCGCGCATTACGCGATCACGGTGAAAAGATGTCCGCGCTGGAGTTTCCCCAGTTCACGCCGCCCACACTGATCTCCAGCAATATGAAGTCCCTGCGGGAATTCGCGGTGCACCAGAACAAGATCGTGATCAAGCCACTGGATGCCATGGGTGGTCATGGCATTTTCGTGCTCGAGGCGCGCGACCCGAACCTTCCATCGGCCATCGAAGTCCTGAGCGATCATGGCCAGCGCTGCATCGTGGCCCAACGCTACCTTCCGGAGATCGTCGATGGGGACAAACGCATCATTCTGATTGCCGGTAAACCCATCGATGCCGCGCTTGCACGCATCCCGCCGGAGGGGCAATCGCGCGGCAATCTCGCTGCTGGCGGACGCGGTGGACCAGTACCCGCTCTTCAAGAGCATCCACGCCATCGCCTTTGAGGTGTTTTTGGCGATGTTTTTGGTGACTGTACTTTGATTCGTATGAGGGGGAACCTTCTTCTCCTCAAGCACACACGCACACAAACACGCACTCACTAACTCACTCACACACAAACACACACACACACACACACACACACA
>CAYYDO010000207.1:0-3408 GCA_964470595.1 uncultured Burkholderiaceae bacterium
GGTCGACTGCCCGGGTTCAGCGATCTGAAGCAGCGCCATCGGTCATCCTTTCACGCTCCTGTCGGAGCTGCTCGCTGAACTTCACAAGAAACATCATGCGTCGCACCTCGAGCGCCGCCTTGTGAAAGTCGGCGGGCTTACTGTCGATCAGATGTTCCAGAAGCAATCGGGTTTCATCCAGTGCTGTGGCAACCTCCTGCTCGAGTTGCGCGAGCCCACGGGGATCGGACGCCAGGCGCACATCATCGAGCGACTCGCGCCATTCCATCTGCTGAATCAGGAAATCGGCTGGCATGGCCGTGTTGCTCTCTGCGTCGATGGAGACACCATGCAACTCACAGAGATAGGCTGCGCGTCTCAGGGGGTCGCGCAATGTATCGTGCGCCTCGTTGATACGCGTCGAATACTGCAAGGCCAATCGGCGCTGGGTATCGGTGCCGCCGGCGAAGCGGTCCGGGTGCACCGCGCCCTGCACCGCACGCCAGGCATCTTCCAGCGCCTGAGGGTCGATCGCAAAGCGGACCGGCAAACCCAAAAGGGAAAAATGATTGCGGGCGGCAAACCCGCCCGCGACATCAGCAGAGGCACTCACACATCACACCTTGAAGGACTCTCCGCAACCACACTCGCTCTTCACATTGGGGTTATTGAACCGAAACCCCTCGTTGAGCCCCTCGCGTGCATAGTCAAGTTCGGTACCGTCGATATAAGGCAGGCTTTTCGGATCAACGAGGACCTTCACGCCGTGACTCTCGAACGTCATGTCCTCGGGTGCGGCAGCATCCACGAATTCAAGCTTGTACGCCAACCCGGAGCAGCCGGTGGTCTTGACGCCAAGCCGCACACCAAGACCCTTACCGCGTTTGGCGATGAACTGCGACACATGCTGCGCCGCCTTTTCGGTCAATGTCACTGCCATGGTTGGCCCCTCGCAACGATTCCCACTGTCGGGCTCAAGCCGCCTGAGCCTGCTGTCCGGCGGGAAGCTCGGCGCTGTCCGACCCGTGTTTGGCCTTGTAATCCTCGATCGCGGCCTTGATGGCGTCTTCCGCAAGAATCGAGCAGTGAATCTTGACCGGTGGCAGCGCCAGTTCTTCGGCGATCTGGGTGTTCTTGATCTCCATGGCCTGATCGAGCGTCTTACCTTTGACCCACTCGGTGACCAGGGACGATGAAGCGATTGCCGATCCGCAACCGTAGGTCTTGAAGCGAGCGTCTTCGATCACACCCTGGGCATTGACCTTGATCTGAAGCTTCATCACATCGCCACACGCCGGAGCGCCCACCATTCCGGTACCTACGCCCGGATCCGCCTTGTCGAAGGCGCCAACATTGCGCGGATGCTCGTAATGGTCGATGACTTTTTCGCTGTATGCCATGTTTTTCTCCCGTTATTGCCTGAATGACGATGGACCTTTGGAATTCCTGCTGCGATTCAGTGTGCCGCCCACTGCACGGTATTCAGATCGACGCCCTCGTTCACCATTTCCCAGAGCGGAGACATCTCGCGCAGCTTGGCCACCTTCTCCCTGAGGAGGGCCACCGTGAAGTCGACATCTTCCTGGGTGGTGAACCTGCCCACGGAGAATCGAATGGACGAATGCGCGAGTTCGTCGGAGCGACCAAGCGCACGCAACACATATGAGGGCTCGAGACTTGCGGAGGTGCAGGCTGAACCCGATGAAACGGCGACATCCTTGATGCCCATCAGCAGGGATTCACCCTCGACGTAGTTGAAACTCACATTGAGGTTGTGCGGGACGCGATGCTCGAGATCTCCGTTGACATACACAGCCTCGATAGCGGACAGGCCCGCCCACAAACGGTCGCGAAGCACCCGGATACGTTCGTTCTCGGCCGCCATCTCCAGACGGGCCAGACGGAAGGCCTCGCCCATCCCGACGATCTGATGGGTCGCGAGCGTACCCGAACGCATCCCGCGCTCATGGCCGCCGCCATGCATCTGCGCCTCGATGCGAACCCTGGGCTTGCGCCGTACATACAATGCCCCGATGCCTTTCGGGCCATAGGTCTTGTGGGCCGAAAAGGACATCAGATCGACCTTGAGCGTGGCGAGATCGATGACGACCTTCCCCGTCGCCTGGGCGCTATCGACATGGAAGATGATCCCGCGTGAGCGGCAGAACTCGCCAATGCGGGGAATATCCTGAATCACGCCGATTTCATTGTTGACATACATGACCGACACCAGAATCGTGTCCGGCCGGACCGATGACTCGAATACAGCCCAGTCGATCAGTCCGTTCTCGAGGACATCCAGATAGGTCACCTCGAACCCCTCACGCTCGAGTTCGCGGCAGGTATCAAGGGTGGCCTTGTGCTCGGTCTTCACCGTGATGATGTGGCGCCCTTTCTCCTTGTAGAAATGGGCGGCACCCTTCACCGCCAGATTGATGGCCTCGGTGGCACCGGATGTCCAGACAATTTCCTTGGCATCGCAATTCACCAGAGCGGCCACATTGGCGCGGGCTTCCTCTACCGCCTCTTCAGCCTTCCAGCCGTAGGCATGACTGCGCGACGCCGGATTCCCGAAATCTTCGCGAAGGTAGGGAATCATTGCGTCCACGACGCGCGGATCAACCGGAGTGGTGGCTGAATAATCGAGATAAACAGGCTTTTTCATGGTGTCGTTCCGTTGGTTCATCCCTGTCAAGCCGCCGTGGTGTCGGAAATGGCCCTGGGCTCCTGGAACATGACATGGCGCCGGACCGAGGCAGCCTCGGCCCCCGGTTGCAGGCGCTTCGAGCGCTGCTCTTCCACCAGATCGTGCAGCGTGACCGAATCGAGAAAATCGACCATGTGCCGGTTCAGACTGGCCCACAACTCGTGGGTCATGCACTGGTGGTCATCGTGGCAGTTCTGCTTGCCGCCGCACTGGGTGGCGTCGAGCGGTTCGTCCACGGCATAGATGATGTCCGCGACCGTGATGTCCTTGCCACCACGGGCCAGCTTGTACCCGCCACCCGGACCCCGCATGGACTCCACGAGTTCGTGACGGCGCAGACGGCCGAACAGTTGCTCAAGATAGGACAGCGAAATCTTCTGGCGCTGGCTGATGGCAGCCAATGTCACGGGGCCCTTGTCCTGACGAAGGCCCAGATCGATCATGGCCGTGACCGCAAAACGTCCCTTGGTTGTAAGTCGCATTGCAATCTCCCGAATAATTGAGTGATTTAGTCGGGAGTCTAGCTTCTCCCATGATTTCAATCAACTATTCGGGTTATTCGCCCCTGTACGTCCAGGGGGCTTTCGATCGCTCAGAGCGGGAGACCCCCGGCGCCTCCCCCGCCCGCGCGAAGACCACACAGCCCCCGGCAACCCCGCCATTGGACATCCAGGTCTTCTCGCCCTCGATCAACCAGCCGCCCTGCACCCGCGTCGCCGTGG
>CAYYDO010000208.1:0-3402 GCA_964470595.1 uncultured Burkholderiaceae bacterium
CCGGTTCGCGCGAGGAGACGGCAGATGGGCAAGCGGATCGGTATCCTGACCAGCAATGGCGTAATCGCCCAGCAGTCGAAGCGGAAGAATCTTGGGCGTTCCATCATCGGCAACATCCGGATGATCCGCACGCGCTGTCCATGCAGCTGGACCAATGCCATCGAGCATCGGATTGCCGGTCGGCTCGATGGGAGAGCCGGGAAAGTTCCCCACGCGCCGGGCCGCAAGAGGCGGTGCGAGACGATCACGATCGTGCGGGGCCATCATCACGGTGCCATCGGCAAGGTGATAGGCCTTGGGCTTCGGAATGGCAGGCCACCCCTGAATATCCCGATAGTCGCGCCGGTCGCTCTCGAGAGGGTAGCCCTCCCGCTTCCCCTCCCGCACCAGCCAGACAACCAGCCAGAAAAAAAAGATCCAGAAGACATACAGCACGATCTGCGCTGTGTCGACGTATTCGGTAATCGCTCCAGTTCCCATGATGACTCTCCTTGATTGATTGATCAGCCGGGGAATTCGGCCAGACCAAACTTGGTGACAGGCGGACTGACCTTCGCCGCGGACGATGACGTCCGAACGAGAGGTCCGATGACCACCAGTGTTGCCAACAGCAGGTACAACTCGAGGTGATAGACAAAGCTGTAACCCGTTGCGGGGTTGTGAAGGGCCTCGCCAATCCGACCCTGGACGGCGAGCGACGAGACCATGTCCCTGAGACCGCCACCGAGCGCCATGGACAGCCCGGTGGCTGTGGCATGGATCGCACCCCAGGCGCCGAGAATCATTCCGGTGCTCCCGAAGTGCTGATCACCCACCGCGGAATCGAGATTCATTGCGGCGATGAGTGTCCCGACCGAGAAGAGGCCGCCGCCAAAACCGATCAATGCCGCACCCAGGCGAAACAGGTGAGGCTGGTGAAACGGTTCGGAAAAGATCACACAGGAAAACGCGACCAATCCGACCACCGCACCCCATGCCGACAGGCGGCATGCATTCATCCCTGCTGCCAGCCATCGCGCTGCAAGGGCGAAGGCACACAGCGCACCGCCCGCCATGATGGCAGTCAGGACGGTGGTGTCCGACACGGAAAGGCCAAGAATCTCCCCACCGTATGGCTCGAGAATAATGTCCTGCATGCTGAACGCTGCTGTTCCCAGACCCATGGCCAGCAGGAAACGCAGGGTGCCGGCGCGCTGGGAAAAGGCGCGCCAGTTGTCGCGAAATGATGGCCTCTCGATGCTCGCATGCGTGCGACCCGGTTGCCGCGCCTCCTGCTTCCACAAGGCGAGGACATTGAGCACAACGCTGACGGCAGCCGCACCCTGCACCACCCTGATGAGTTGCAACTGACTGAAATCGGCCAGAAGAACCCCGAAGACCAGACCACTCAGGACCATTCCCGCCAGCAGCATGGTGTACATCATGGCCACCACCCGGGGACGTGCAGCCTGCGGCGCGATATCGGTGGCAAGTGCCAGACCCGCGGTCTGTGCCGTCTGCAGACCTGCCCCCACCAGGAGGAAGGCCAGTCCGCTGGCCAGATGGGCCACCCAGGACGGCCAGTTGCTGTCACCCGACAGCAGAATGAGTGCGAAAGGCATGATCGCCAGACCACTGAACTGCAACAGTGTGCCGAGCCATATGTACGGCACACGACGCCAGCCAAGAACCGATCGATGAGTGTCCGACTTGAAGCCCACCAGCGTCCGGAAAGGCGCGAAAAGAAGCGGCAAGGCCACCATGAGCGCCACCAGCCAGGCACCAACCCCCAACTCGACAATCATCACCCGATTGAGCGTGCCGATCAGCAGTGCGGTCGCCATGCCGACCGACACCTGGAACAGCGACAACTGCAACAGCCGGCGCAGCGGGAGATCCCGGCTGGCCACATCGGCGAATGGCAGCATGCGTGGGCTGAGCCGCGTCCATTTGCGCCAGGATGAACGCCCGCGAGTGATCATGATCGGCGCACCAACTCGAAAGCCTGCGATGTGTAGAACCCGCTGGACACGCGCAAGCTGCGTCCCGGAGCGAATCCGCAGAGAGCGGGCGCGGCCGCTACCAGTCGCCGCAAATGCTGCTCTGCGACTGGGGCGATGAAAGGCGCCCGATCACGTCGGGGAAAGAGCCTCCCCACAGCGATCATCGCCGCCAGAGCCGCTGTCTTCGGAGCGAAAGTGAAAATCATCGAGCCCCGCGTGCGATCTGCGCAGCGCGACAGTGCTGACACGACATCGCCACATTGGTAATGAATCAGGGAGTCCATGGCGACCACATGATCGAAAGATCCAAGACCGGCATCGAGCATGTCACCCGACAGAAATGTGATGCTTCCCGGACCGAGATCAGCGGGCAGACGCTGGCGGGCGAGTTCGACCAGCGTTGGCGAGAGATCGATGGCCACCACATCGGCACCACGACGGGCCGCCTCGACGGCCAGCGCACCCGTGCCACAACCGGCATCGAGAATGCGACAGTCCCGGAGGTCTTCGGGTAGCCAGGAGAGGATCGTGGCGCGCATGCGGTCGCGCCCCGCGCGGACTGTGGCACGGACGCCACTGACCGGTGCATCGGACGTCAACCGCGCCCACGTCTGCGCAGCCGTGCGATCGAAATAGTGCTCGATCCGGTCGCGCTGCCTGAGATAGGTGGTGTGGCTGAGATCATTCACGATGCTGAAATCCTTTCCCGGAGGTATCGCAGGCGTGCTTCAGTCAAAACCCAGCAGATCGAAGATGTCGCGATCTTTCATGGGCTCGGCCGAGAGGGGATCGACACCCATCCACAACTTGTCGGCAAGGCGCAGGTATTCCTCCTGAACGGCCCGCAGTTCGGGGGAGTCCTCCATTTCGAACAGCGTCGATTTCTTGAGCCTGCTGCGCCGGATCACATCCAGATCGGGAAAGTGCGCCATCGTCTTCAGACCGATCTGTGCATTGAATTTGTCAATCTGGTCTGTGGCAGCACTGCGGTTGGCGATGACGCCTCCGAGCCTTACCCGGTAGTTCTTGGACTTGGCGCCGATGGCCTGAACGATGCGGTTCATGGCAAAAATCGAATCGAAATCATTGGCGGTGACGATGAGTGCCCGCTCCGCATGTTGAAGCGGCGCAGCGAAACCGCCACAGACCACATCGCCCAGCACATCGAAAATCACGACATCGGTTTCATCGAGCAGATGGTGTTCCTTGAGCAGCTTGACGGTCTGCCCAACCACATACCCTCCGCAGCCGGTTCCCGCCGGGGGTCCTCCGGCCTCGACGCATATCACACCGTTGTAGCCCTCGAACACGAAATCCTCGATGCGGAGCTCCTCGGAATGGAAATCCACCGATTCCAGAACATCGATGACGGTGGGCATGAGTTTTTTGGTCAGGGTAAAGGTGGAGTCATGCTTGGGAT
>CAYYDO010000209.1:0-2766 GCA_964470595.1 uncultured Burkholderiaceae bacterium
GCAAGAACGTGCTGGCCAAGTGTTACGGAGGCGATATCAGTCGCAAGCGCAAGCTCCTGGAAAAGCAGAAGGCGGGCAAGAAGCGCATGAAGCAGGTGGGCACCGTCGAGATTCCCCAGGAGGCTTTCCTGGCCATTTTGCAGGTGGAGGACTGAGTGAATTTCGCAGTCATCGTGTTCTGGTTGTGCGTCGTCACGGGCACCCTGTGGTGCCTCGATCGTTTCGTGCTGCGTCGTCGTCGCCCGGAGGGCACACCGCAACCTCTCTGGCTGGAGTACACCGCGGGGTTCTTCCCGGTCATTCTGGTGGTGTTTCTGTTGCGCAGTTTCATCGTCGAGCCGTTCAGCATTCCTTCCGGATCCATGATCCCCACACTGCGGGTGGGCGACCTGATTCTGGTCAACAAGTACGCCTATGGTGTCCGTCTGCCCATTGTGCACACCAAGGTGATCCCGGTAGGTGAGCCTGCGCGTGGCGATGTGGTGGTGTTCCGTTTCCCGCAGGATGAATCGGTCGATTACATCAAGCGTGTGATCGGACTGCCCGGCGATGTCATTCGCTACGAGCGTCGCCGCATATTCGTCAATGACCGTCCGGTCGAAACGCGATCGCTCGATCCCTTTTTCGATTCCGGCCGCATCTCCCTGCAGTTCGAGGAGCGCCACGGCGACAAGGCCTATCGCGTGATTCACGATGATGATCGTCTGGTGATGGGTGCGTTTCTCGAACATGCCGCCAATCGGGGTTGCGAAACCTGGGGCGAAGGGTTGCGCTGCGTCGTTCCGGCTGGGCATTACTTCGTGATGGGCGACAGTCGCGACAACAGCAGCGACAGCAGGGTGTGGGGATTCGTCCCGGAGCGCAATCTTGTGGGCCGCGCATTTCTGGTCTGGTTCAATGCCGGTGAAGTGATGAGCGGCAAGTTCGATCGATTGGGCAGCTTTGAATAACCACCGTTTGCCCCAACTGCCAGGGCTGTGGAGCGCAGCCGAGGGTCATGCGTCAGTGGGAGGTGCTGCTTTGCCTGGCGAATCGGTGTCGCCGGGCAATGGCACCGTCTCCTCGCGACCACCGTCCGACCTGGAGCGCCGGCTCGGTTATGTGTTTCGCGATGAGCGCCTTCTGCGCCTGGCGATGACCCATCGAAGTCATAGTGCATCGCATAACGAGCGGCTCGAGTTCCTTGGTGACAGTGTGCTCAACTGTGCGGTGGGGCATCTTCTCTACGAAAAACTCGCCCAGTTCGACGAAGGCGACCTGTCCCGGGTGCGCTCCAATCTCGTCCGACAGCAGGCCCTTCACGACATTGCACAGACGCTGTCGCTGCATCAGTACCTGCACCTTGGCGAGGGTGAGTTGAAAAGCGGCGGATTGCGCAGACCATCGATACTTGCCGATGCACTCGAGGCCCTGTTTGGTGCCGTCTTTCTGGATGGCGGTTTTGCGCAAGCCGAGCGCGTGATTCATGCGCTGTACGGCCCGATCCTCAAGCAGGTCGATCCGAAAACCCTCGGCAAGGATGCCAAGACACTGCTGCAGGAGTTCCTTCAGGGTCTGGGTATGCCGCTGCCCGTCTATTCCGTCGTGGCGACCCACGGCGCGGCACACAGTCAGGTGTTCGAGGTGGAGTGCGTGATCGCGAAGTTGTCCATCACCGTGCTGGGCTCGGGTGCGAGCCGACGCGCCGCCGAGCAGGTGGCGGCCACCTCTGCACTTGCGGCCGTGCGTGCTGCCACGACCAGCGTTCCGAAGAGAACCCGTCGCGCCCGCAAGGCGGCCCCGCCGCCGCAGGCTGCGCTCGTGTTCGGAGACAAGCCTGACAGCGCCTGAGGAGGCACGCCAGATGTCCCATCGCTGTGCTGTCGTCGCTATCGTGGGCCGCCCCAATGTGGGCAAGTCCACATTGCTCAATCAATGGGTTGGGCAGAAGGTCAGCATCACATCCCGCAAGGCACAGACCACCCGTCACCGGATCACCGGGGTGTTCACGCGTCCGGGTCTGCAGGTGATATTCGTCGACACGCCGGGCATCCAGCGTCGGCATCAGGCCGCGCTCAATCGGCAACTCAATCGCACGGCAGTGCAGGCGCTGAGCGATGTCGATCTGGTGCTTTGGGTGATCGAGGCCACCGGCGTGACGGCAGAAGACGAGGCGGTGCTTCGTCTGATCCCGGAGCGTCTGCCCGTGATCGCTGTCCTCAACAAGTCCGACCGTATTCAATCAGAGCGTGAACGCGCGGCCGCATACGCACTGGGTGATCGCCTCGCGCAAACGGGGCGTTTCGCTGCGCTGGTGCCGGTGTCTGCCGAGAAAGGCCGCCAGCTCGAGGCGGTGATCGGCGAGATCGAAAAGCTTGCCCCCGAATCCGATGCCGTATTCGAGGCCGAGACCGTATCCGATCGCAGCGTGCGTTTCCTGGCCGGGGAGATCATCCGCGAGAAGCTCTTTCGTCTGTTGGGCGACGAATTGCCCTATGAAGCGACCGTGCTGATCGATTCCTTTCAGGAAACGGCATCCCGCTCCGATGCCAGCAGGCCGCATGCGGAGATCTCCGCCAGTATCGTCGTGTCCAAGCCATCACAGAAGGCCGTCGTGATCGGCGAGAGGGGAGAGCGCATAAAGCGAATCGGGTCCGAGGCACGTCGTGACATCGCCAGACTGATCGACGGTTCGGTACATCTCGAACTCTGGGTCAAGGTCAAGGGTGGCTGGGCCGACGATGCCGCAGCGATGGAGCCGCTGAAGGACCTCTTGGGGGCCTAACT
>CAYYDO010000209.1:2776-3401 GCA_964470595.1 uncultured Burkholderiaceae bacterium
ACGGGCATTTGGATACGGGTCGTGAGCACACAGCAGGACATCGCTTTTGTGTTGCATGGCCTGGCATGGCGCGAAACGAGTCTGATCATCGAGGTGATGACACGTCATCATGGCCGTCTTGGACTGGTAGCCCGAGGGGCGCGCAGGCCCCGCTCAGCGCTCCGGGGGCTGCTGCAGCCCTTTCAGCCTCTTGACTTGCGCTGGTCTGGTCAGTCGGAGTTGCGCAATCTGGTTGCCGCCGAGTGGCAGGGTGGTTTCGTTCCCCTGCAGGGGGCCGCACTGATGCCCGGCTTCTATCTCAATGAACTCATGTTGCGTCTGCTGCCGAGAGAGGATGCGCATCCGGCATTGTTCGATGATTACCTGCAGACGATGAAACTTCTGGGTGCGCGCGCCGACCAGGATTCCAGCGATGCGACCGAGCCGATTCTGCGTCGTTTCGAGGCGATCCTGCTGCGTGAACTGGGAGTCGCACCCGATTTCACGATTGACGCATGCGATGACACGCAGGTCAGCACGCATCGGCACTATCAGGTGTCTCCGGTGTCCGGGGTGCGACGCATGACACATCCGTCAGATCCCGCATCGATCGATGGTCGGGCCTTCGACGCGGGTGTGATCCGGG
>CAYYDO010000210.1:0-3378 GCA_964470595.1 uncultured Burkholderiaceae bacterium
CGAATGCCCTGTCGAGCGATACCTGACCGAACAGATAGTCCACGTCGTGATCGGGTCGACTGCTTTTTTTCAGGATCACCGCCTTGCTGGTGCTCGAGCTGCCATTGCCCATACCGTCGATCTGCTTGCCGTAGGGGTCCGGACTGCCGATGACGCGCATCAGCACGGCATCCCGGACCGGCCCCGGCGCTTGCGCCGCCTCGGGAAGGTCGTCGAGACGGAAAAACACGCCCTTGCTGGTACCGCCGCGCATATAGGTGGCGGGGATGCGGATCTGGGGTAGGTGGGTCATGAGTGAATTTCCTCTTGCGTTCAGGCAGCGGCCCGGGCCTCGAGGAAGTCCTGGGCAAAACGCTGCAACACGCCACCGGCCTCATAGATGGAGACCTCTTCGGCCGTGTCGAGCCGGCAGCGGACAGCAAGCTCGCGTCGTTCGCCATTGCGCCGGTGAATCACGAGTGTCAGTTCTGCCCGGGGTGTACGTTCACCCAGAACGTCGAAGGTTTCCGATCCATCGATTGCGAACGTCTTGCGGTTCTCGCCGGGCATGAATTCCAGCGGCAGCACCCCCATGCCCACCAGATTGGTCCGGTGAATGCGCTCGAACCCCTCCGCCACGATGGCCTCGACGCCGGCAAGGCGCACACCTTTGGCAGCCCAGTCGCGAGAGGATCCCTGTCCGTAGTCGGCACCCGCGATGATGATCAGCGGCTGCTTGCGGTCCATATAGGTTTCAATGGCTTCCCACATGCGCACGATCTGGCCATCCGGCTCGATGCGTGCGAGAGACCCCTGCTGCACTTTGCCGTCTCTGATGACCATCTCGTTTTGCAGTTTCGGATTCGCGAAGGTGGCCCGCTGCGCGGTGAGGTGATCGCCGCGGTGCGTGGCATAGGAATTGAAGTCCTCCTCGGGCAGACCCATGCGTGCAAGGTACTCGCCGGCAGCGCTGTCGGCCATGATGGCGTTCGAGGGCGACAGGTGATCTGTCGTGATGTTGTCGCCCAGCACCGCAAGAGGACGCATGCCACGCAGTGTTCGCGCGCCGGCAAGTGCACCCTCCCAGTAGGGCGGCCGCCGGATGTAGGTGCTCTGAGGACGCCAGGCATAGAGCGGGCTGACGCGCTCTGAGCTGTCCGCGCGGATGGCAAACATCGGATCGTAGACACGGCGGAACTGCTCGGGCTTCACACTGCTGGCGACGACAGCATCGATCTCTTCGTCGCCCGGCCAGATGTCCGCGAGGCGCACTGGCTTGCCGCCGGCATCTGTGCCGAGGATATCCTTCTCGATATCGAAACGGATCGTACCTGCGATGGCATAGGCCACCACCAGTGGCGGTGAGGCCAGAAAGGCCTGTTTCGCATAGGGGTGGATGCGGCCATCGAAATTGCGGTTGCCCGAGAGCACTGCGGTAGCGAAGAGATCGCGATCGATGATCTCTTTCTGGATCACGGGATCAAGTGCTCCACTCATGCCGTTGCAGGTGGTGCAGGCGAATGCGACCACGCCGAATCCGAGTCGCTCCAGTTCCGGCATCAATCCGGCCTCTTGCAGATAGAGAGCCACTGCTTTGGAGCCTGGTGCCAGAGAACTCTTGACCCATGGCTTGCGCTGAAGGCCCAGCCGGTTGGCATTGCGCGCCAGCAGCGCGGCCGCGATCATGTTGCGCGGATTGTTGGTGTTCGTGCAACTGGTGATGGCGGCGATGATCACTGCGCCGTCCGGCATCCGGCCCGCTCCAGGGTCCTGGATCGGCCCTGCAATGCCTGCCGCAGCAAGATCGGTGGTCGAGACCCGCTTGTGCGGATTGGACGGTCCGGCAATGTTGCGCACCACCGATGACAGATCGAAGCGCAGGCAACGCTCGTACTCGGCGTGACGCAGACTGTCGGCCCACAGACCCGTGTGGCGTGCATAGGTCTCGACCAGCTGAATCAGGGATTCGTCGCGGCCGGTGAGGCGCAGATAGCGGATGGTCTGGTCGTCGATGGCGAACATGGCCGCTGTCGCGCCATACTCGGGGGCCATGTTCGATATCGTGGCCCGATCGCCGAGCGTCAGGTTGGCAGCCCCCTCGCCGTGGAACTCGAGATAGGCGGACACCACTTTTTCCCTGCGCAGGAACTCGGTGAGGGCGAGCACGAGATCGGTGGCGGTGATGCCCGGCGCGGGGCGTCCGGTCAGTTCGACGCCAACGATATCCGGCAGCCGCATCCATGATGCGCGACCCAGCATGACGGTTTCTGCCTCGAGACCACCCACCCCGATCGCGATGACACCGAGAGCATCGACCATCGGCGTATGGCTGTCTGTTCCGACGAGTGTGTCCGGAAATGCCACGCCATCCTGGACCTGGATGACGGGGGACATGCGCTCGAGGTTGATCTGGTGAAGAATGCCATTACCCGGCGGGATCACATCCACATTGCGAAAGGCTTTGCGGGTCCACTCGATGAAATGGAAACGATCCTCGTTGCGCCGTTCCTCGATGGCCCTGTTTTTCTCGAAGGCGGCGGGGTCGTCTCCGCCACATTCGACGGCCAGCGAATGATCGACCACGAGTTGTGTCGGAACCACCGGATTGACCATGGCAGGATCGCCACCGCGCTCGGCAATGGCGTCGCGCAGGCCGGCCAGGTCGACCAGTGCGGTCTGGCCCAGAATGTCGTGACAGACGACACGCGCGGGGTACCACGGGAAATCCATGTCCCGGCGTCGTTCGATCAGTTGCCGCAACGCAGCCTCGAGCATGTCGGGATCACAGCGGCGGACCAGATTTTCCGCCAGCACTCTGGATGTGTAGGGAAGGCGGTCATAGGCTCCCGGCGAGATCGCCTCGACGGCCGCTCTGGCATCGAAGTGTTCGAGTTGTGTGCCGGGAAGTCTGGTGCGATAGGCGGTATTCATGGGCGGTCTCCTGCCGGGCCCGATTCCGCGGGGCCCTGTGCGTTGGATGTCACTTGCGCTTGTCGAGTGGCACGAACTTCTGGTCTTCCGGACCGGTGTAATTGGCGCTCGGCCGAATGATCTTTCCATCGGCGCGCTGTTCGATGACATGGGCGCTCCAGCCCGATGTGCGTGAAATCACGAAGAGTGGCGTGAACATGGATGTGGGCACGCCCATCATGTGGTAGCTCACGGCCGAGAACCAGTCCAGATTGGGGAACATCTTCTTGGCGTCGGCCATGACGGTCTCGAGACGTTCGGCAATGTTGAACATCTTCATGTCGTTGGCCATTTGTGAAAGACGGCGGGCCACATCCTTGATCACCTTGTTGCGCGGATCGGCGATGGTGTAGACCGGGTGACCGAAACCAATGACCACTTCCTTGTTCTCGACGCGCCTGCGAATATCCGCCTCGGCAGCGTCGGGCG
>CAYYDO010000211.1:0-3011 GCA_964470595.1 uncultured Burkholderiaceae bacterium
AGTTACTGAACCACAGGCCATCCGGAGAGGAAAAGGAGTTCTTCGTGGTCAGCCCGGATACATTGATCATTGAATCTGCATCCTCCTCGGCGCCGAAAACAAAGATATCCCAGGTGAATGCTGTTGCGGTGCTGACCGAGCCAGCCTCCCTGAATCGAACGATGTGCCCATTCGGATTGCCTGAATTTCTTCTTCCATCCGAATCGGTGTACGCGCGGGGATTTGCTGCATCCGTGGATGTCGGTGTGCGGTTCGCAGCACTATTGTTGGTCATGGTGATGTAGACCTCACCATTGAGCGGATTCACGCTGGCCCACTCGGGACGGTCCATCTTGGTCGCACCCACTGCATCTGCCGCAAGACGGGCAAACACATACACCTCGGCCTGGTTGGCGAACGAAAAGCCATCCTTGTTGTAGTTGGCAATCAAAGGGTTTGCAATGGAGAGCTCAATCCACTCGCCGGTGCCATTGCTGTTGAACCTTGCCACATAAAGCTTACCCTCATTGAGGTACTTGTCCCCAGCAGCCATTCCACGGCCGATATCAACAGGATCCCAGTTGGCAGCCGTCACAAACTTGTAAACATACTCGTTACGGGAATCGCAGCCCATGTAGAAGGCCAGCGGGCGGCCGGTAACTGGGATGCTGCACGCCGCAGACTCGTGCGCAAATCGCCCCATCGCAACGCGCTTGGCCGGCGTAGAGGTGGGATCCACGGGATCGATCTCAACGTTGTAGCCAAAGGTGTTGGGCTCATTGCGGAAATCATTTGCAGCCGATGCTCCATCAGCACCCGTATTCCAGCGGCTGAAGCGAAAGTCTGTATCGGGAAGGTCTGTCGGGGTGTACCAGCCCTGACCACTGGCTGCCGTCGCGGTGGCGCTCAGCGGGGCGCGCGCAACGCCATAACGGCGACGTGCTTCAACCGCCTTTGCATCCGGCGCCTTCGAGTTTGACGGAATGTTGGTGTAGACCGCCCAGTTCTCTTCGCAGGTCAGGAAGGTACCCCATGGCGTATCGCCCGATCCGCAATTGTTCAATGTGCCGCGTGCTGTAGCACCGGTGGTATCAAATCGCGTTACAAACAGGTTCCGAATTGCTGCAAGATGCGTGGCGGGGCCAGTCACATTCATCAGGGACTGCGCTGTGACCCGACGGTTGAGCGGCGAACCCAACTTGTATTGCGAGAACACACCGCCAGCATCTTTCTGCAACTCAACGATCGACACGCCATGGTGATTGATCTCCTTGAGTACCTCCAGACCAGGGCGGGCTTTCACGTCCCATGAGCCGAACTGATCGAACTTCTTACCATTGACACCGCCGGATGTCTGCCCACGCGGATGGAAAAAATGCGCGTCCGCGGAACTCTCATGGTTGACCGCCAGAACGGCTCTATCCGTCGCGGTCTTCGAGAACTTGCCCTGAGCATCGACATAAAAAAGCCACATGCCATCGTGGTGATCACCTACTCGCCGCGACCAGTCATCGGTCTCCAGGCCAAGATTGCCGTATGCCGTGACACTGTCATCGAGGCGATCGCCAGTCGCGTGAACCACTTTCACGCTATAGCCAGTTGGCACGACCACGCTGTCCATGATGTTCTTTGCAACCGAGGTAAATGTCAGCTGAGTGTTGGAACGACCGAGGGTAGGCACGGGAGCATCATCACCACCACAGCCGGATAGTGCGGGCAATGCAGCTACTGCACCCAGCCCTACCCCGCCCTTCAGAATACTGCGACGTGAAGGGCTCGCAAGCGCGCGCTCCTTGATCTCGATAATGTGAGCGTTCGAGGATGTGTTGCAGTCAAGGTAATCGTCTTTCTCCATGAGTCCAGTCCTGTATCGATGATAGGTTGCGGTAGCGGGTTGAAAAACTCTTGCTAGTGTCTGCAACACATGTGACAAACGGATGAAGAGAGAACTGCGCTCAGCAATGACCCCGTTGACACATTTCCGTCATCGTCCTGTCACTTCTGTGATCCACTTGCGTATCCCTTATCCGGTGTGCTCAATCCATTTGATCGAGGCAAAGGAATCCTTGTCTGCTGTCCACCTCGGACCAACACGACCGCGTCATCAACGATTCCGTGAAACAGCAAGCCGTCAGCAGCAGGCTCCCCCCTGCGAAGCGTCCGTTGTGGTCCGTCACGCACACTGATGACAATCGCACCGGACCGACCCGAATCCATCCACCCCAGCAAGCGCAACTCACTGGCTTTCGGTGGGCCCTCCTGACCGCCACCGGCGCCGAACAGTACCTCGGCACCACGTGGGGCCTGAGGTTGCAAAACGATGTCCGCAGGGGGTGCGACGATCCGCAAAGCTGGAGGCTCCAGCAACCCAAGCAAAAGCGGGAACAGGAGTGGCGCGAGCAGCACGCCAACAGCCCACCAACAAGCCAGCTCCAGCGCGGCTAGCAGGCGTGTGGTCGACGTGGACCTTTGAGGAGTCACGATAGTCTCTCGAATTATCGAATCATGGTGTTGATTTCAATCAATGGCGTCATGACCGCGAGAACGATCAGCAGCACAACGACACCCATGATCAGAATCAGAGCGGGCTCAAGGAATGCGGTGAGCATCGCCGTCTTTCGGCGCAGGTCGACAGTCAGTTGATCCGCTGCAAGTTCAAGCATGCGCGGCAAATCCCCGCTGCGCTCGCCAATGCCAATCAGGGTAACGAGCGTCGGCGGAAATCCGCCCATGGATGACAGAGACCGACCAAGCTCTGCGCCCTCGCGCACATATGTCGCGGCGAGCCGCAACTGCTGCGAGAGATGACGGTTCCCAACAACAGCCGCCGCATTGTCCAGCGCCCTCATGAGCGACACACCGCCGGCAAGAGATATGGCCAGTGTTGCGGCGAACTGACTGCTGGCATAACTGAGCAGCAGTGGCCCCATCAGCGGCAGCCCCAGCAATGACCGGTCGAGTGCCGTTCGCAGTTTGTGGGATCGGCGAAGGGCGACTGCCAAAAAAAGTGCGCCAGCAAGGATCAGCAGCAG
>CAYYDO010000211.1:3021-3376 GCA_964470595.1 uncultured Burkholderiaceae bacterium
TCGCGTGAGCAAGGGCAATTCACCCGCCTGCTGATCCAGCACAGTAACG
This sequence comes from uncultured Burkholderiaceae bacterium, assembly GCA_964470595.1. GTDB lineage: Bacteria > Pseudomonadota > Gammaproteobacteria > Burkholderiales > Burkholderiaceae_A > Lacustribacter. The sequence continues at coordinate 3,071 of CAYYDO010000211.1, forward strand.
ATCTGCGGCACCACATAGGACATCAGCATCACCACCACCATCAGTGCTACCGAAGTCACAATCAGTGGATATGCCAACGCTGCCGCAATGCCCTGCTTCAACTGCTGATTGGCCTGCATGGCATCCGCCACACGACCTACAACGGTAACGAGGCTTCCAGCGTTCTCGCCAGCAGCAATCAAACTGCGAAAGCTCTCGCTGAAGTGCTCGGGTCGTCTGGCCATGGCCCGATTCAACGAGGCACCCTCCCGAATCGCCGTACGCAGGTCCTCCAGTACATCCGACAATAGAGCAGGGCTCTGGGCT
>CAYYDO010000212.1:0-2701 GCA_964470595.1 uncultured Burkholderiaceae bacterium
CGTCGAGCATGCGGGCCCGTGACTTCCCAAACGAGAATGCACCGCCCTTGCCCCCGCCCTGCATCTGCCGCATGAAAAATACCCAGACAGCGATGAGGAGGAGCATCGGGAACCAGGACACGAAGATGCTCATCAGCAACGAAGGCTCTTCCTCGGCCTTTGCGGAGACCCGAACCCCGTACTTCATGAGATCGGAGACCATCCAGAGATCCTGGGGGGTGTTTACGATGATCTGACGCTCATCCGATGTGACGGCACGAACCGTGCGCCCCTCGACGCTGGCGGATTTGATACGGCCCTGGCGGGCATCTTCCATGAACTGCGAATAGGGTACCTCGGGACCTCTCGCCTGCCGGGTGTCGAACTGACGGAACACCGTAAACAGAACGAGCGCGATCACCATCCAGATGGCCGCTTTGGGAATCATGTTGTTCAATGCACAGCTCCTTGGTCGAGGCAGGGTGCGCCTTCCGGCAGGAAAGCAAAAACCCACTGAGTTACTTGGATTCTATGCTTCGCACTTGGTTTCCTCAATGGGATTTTTCCGAGGCGGCTTCGAACCCGTCAGGTCAAAATTGTCAACCCGGCTTGACAGCCGGCTTGATGGGTTTGAGACGCCGGGCGAGAAGAAAGGTTTCAGAGGACTGCGCACGGGAGGCAGGTGGCTTGCGCGGAGACACCGACACAAAGTGTCTTTTGAAAGCCTCCACGAGTTGGCTGTATCCAGAACCTGTGAAAGTCTTGACCAGCAGGGCGCCGTCCGGCTTGAGGTGGGCCAGCGCAAACTCCAGGACCAGTTCGGCGACGTGCATGAGCCGCGCCGTGTCGGCCGACTCCACCCCGGAGAGGTTGGGTGCCATGTCGGAGACGATGATGTCCACCTTCCGACCGCCCAGTCTTTCGGCGAGGTCGGCCGCAACGGCCTCTTCGCGAAAATCACCCTGGATGAACTCGACATCGGCGATCGGCTCCATGGGGAGGAGATCCAGCGCAAGAATCCGCCCATGAACCCGACGTCCGGGATCCGACGGTCCCCGCACGCTGAGAATCTCGCGAATCACCTGCGACCAGCTGCCGGGCGCGCTACCGAGGTCGACCACCGTCATGCCTGGCCGAATCAGCTGATCTTTCTCCTGGATACCCAGCAGCTTGAAAGCCGCCCGTGACCGGTAGCCTCTGGCCTGCGCCTGCCGCACATACGGATCCGTCAGATGCATGTGCATCCATTGCGGGTTGAACTTGTTCTTGGCCAAGGCGGAGAGTCCGGGAAAAGGGGAACCGACGCCGGACAGCCCGGGATGGGTTCGGGGACGGCTCAGTCGTAACGGACGTCGAGAATCTCGACCTGTCGGGCACCACCCGGGGCATGGACCACCGCGACATCACCCACTGATTTGCCGATCAGGGCCCGGGCAATCGGGCTGGAGACAGAGATCTTCCTCTCCTTGAGGTCGGCTTCGTCTTCACCGACGATCTGGTAGGTCGAGTGAGCCGATGATTCGAGATCCTCGATTTCGACGGTGGTGCCGAACACCACCCGTCCGTCGCGCTCGATCGTCGATGGGTCGATGATCTGTGCGTGTGCCAGCTTGGTCTCGAGTTCAGCAATGCGCCCCTCGATGAACCCCTGACGCTCCTTGGCCGCATCGTACTCCGCGTTTTCCGAGAGATCGCCCTGTGCACGCGCCTCGGCAATCGCATTGATCACAGAGGGGCGCTCGACGTGCTTGAGACGCTGAAGCTCTTCCTTGAGAAGTTCCGCACCGCGAACGGTCAATGGCGTGGTGGTCATGATCTGATCCCCATATGATTCCGCACCTGGCGGTGCATGGTTTGAAGATCCAGAACCGTCAGGGAGGCATCACGCAAATGCCGGATACCCTCCGCTGCCGCTCTGGCCCCGGCAACGGTGGTGTATGTCGTGACTCGGGAAGCAAGCGCAGTGGTCCGGATCGATCGTGAATCCGTGATCGCCGAGCGTTTCTCCTCGACCGTGTTGATCACCAGTTGCACGTCGCCGTTCTTGATCATGTCGACAATATGAGGGCGACCCTCCGTGACCTTGTTGACCACGGCCACTGGAATGGCGGCCGCCGAAATCGCCGCAGCAGTCCCGCGCGTGGCGACGAGCCGGAACCCCAGCGATGACAGAAGCCCCGCAATCTCGACAGCCGCAGACTTGTCGCTGTTCTTCACGCTGATGAACGCCGTACCGGACTCCGGGAGACGCACACCCGCACCCAGTTGGGACTTCACAAACGCCTCGGCGAACGTCTCGCCCACACCCATGACTTCACCGGTTGACTTCATCTCCGGGCCGAGAATGGTGTCGACCCCGGGAAACTTGACAAAGGGGAACACCGCTTCCTTGACGGAGAAATACGGAGGTGTGATTTCCGCGCCAATGCCCTGATCATCGAGAGACTTGCCAAGCATGCAGAGCGCTGCGACCTTGGCGAGAGGAATCCCGGTCGCCTTGGACACATAGGGCACCGTTCGCGACGCCCTGGGGTTGACCTCGAGCACGAATACGGTGCCATTCTGAATCGCGAACTGGACATTCATGAGGCCGACGACATTGAGCGCGCGGGACATGAGTGCCGTCTGTCGCTTGAGTTCATCGATCAGGGACTGCCCGAGCGAGAACGGGGGAAGACTGCAAGCGGAATCTCCGGAATGAACACCCGCCTGCTCGATGTGC
>CAYYDO010000212.1:2711-3353 GCA_964470595.1 uncultured Burkholderiaceae bacterium
CATCACGCCGCCGATGAATACCCGACGACCATCGGACAGACAGTCGACATCGACCTCGATGGCATCGTTGAGGAATCGGTCCAGCAACACCGGCGAGTCGTTGGACACACGAACGGCTTCGCGCATGTAACGCTCGAGGTCGCGTTGCTCGTGCACGATCTCCATGGCGCGACCGCCCAGCACATAACTGGGTCTGACCACCAGGGGGTATCCCACTTCCTGGGCCAGGCGAATGGCCTCTTCCTCGTTGCGGGCCGTGCGGTTGGGCGGTTGACGCAGATCGAGCTTGATCAGGAGTTTCTGGAATCGCTCGCGGTCTTCGGCAACATCAATCGATTCGGGTGAAGTACCCACGATCGGCACCCCTGCAGCCTCGAGTGCCTTGGCCAGTTTCAGTGGCGTCTGCCCCCCGTACTGGACAATGACGCCGATCGGTTTTTCGAGATCCACGATCTCGAGGACATCCTCGAGTGTGAGAGGCTCGAAGTAGAGGCGATCGGAGGTGTCGTAATCGGTGGACACCGTTTCGGGATTGCAATTGACCATGATGGTCTCGAATCCCGCTTCGCGAAGCGCCATGGCCGCATGCACACAGCAATAGTCGAACTCGATGCCCTGTCCGATCCGGTTGGGTCCGCCACC
>CAYYDO010000213.1:0-3324 GCA_964470595.1 uncultured Burkholderiaceae bacterium
TTGCCCTGGGCGATTCCCTTACCGACGGTGGCACCTACAGCAATGCCATCAAGGCCGGCAACCCTGCGGCCCCGAATATCCTCTACCGTTTCACCAACAATGCTGCGGATGGCTCGTCACGCACCTATGCCGAATTGCTCGCCAGCCGGCTCGGTCTGACCCTGACACCGGACAGCATCAATCCTGTGTCCAATGGCGGCAACAACTACGCCGAGGGCGGTTCGCGTGTCTCGCAGCAGCCGGGCATCAACAATGCGCCTGCGCAACTGCTCACCACCATTCCGGTTTCGACCCAGGTGGACAGGCTTCTTGCTGACAACCCCAAACTGAACAGCCGCGACCTGATTACCATCTGGGCGGGTGCCAATGATGTCCTGATTCAATTGGGACGTGCAGGTGCCGGTGCCATCACCACCACCCAGGCGGGCACAGCCGTGGCCGCCGAGGGCCTTCAACTCGCAGCCCAGGTGGATCGCCTGAAGGCGGCAGGTGCCAGCAATATCGTGGTGATGCTGCTGCCCGATATCGGCTCGGGCACGCCCTTCGGCCAGTTGCTGAAATCGTCCGGCACAGGCGCCAACGTGCTGACATCCAGCCTTGGCGCAGCCTTCAACAACACGGTGAAGAGCCAGCTCGCGCCCAAGGGTGTCCTGCTGGTGGATACCGAGAAGATACTGGCCGATATCGTGGCGAACCCGGTACGTTACGGCTTCAACACCAATACCCTGGGCACAACGGCCTGCGGGGTGAACCCGGCGGCAACCGGGCCGAGCGACTACTACAACACCAGCCTCGCATGCGTTTCCACGAACCCGAACAACATCCTGTTTGCCGACGGTGTGCACCCCTCCAGCCGTGCCCACCAGATTTTCGGTGCGGTGATGATGGCCACACTGCGGGCCATGCCGCAGGTGGCCAGTCTGGCCACACTGCCCCTGGCCACGGGGCGTCTCGATGCCAATGAAATCGACCATCGGGTGCATCTGGGTGCGATGCAGACCGCCGATGGCAAGGCGCGCAAGGTGGGCAGCGTGCAGGTCTTTGGCGGCCCCGAAATCGGCAATATCAAGACCGACAGCAATCAGCTGGGCGGCGGGCTCGATGGTCGCCAGCAGCGCTACACCATCGGCGTGGACAAGCAGATGTCCGAGGGCACGATGGTGGGCGGCATGCTGACCCTGCACGAGTCGCGCACCGACTTCGGTGCCAGCACCGGACGGGTCAAGACCACACAGGTGCGCGCCACGGCCTATGGCTCGATGGCGATCTCCGAGCGCAACTACCTGATGGGCAGCGTGAGCCTGGGCACTGTGGATCACCACGATTTCCGGCGCGATATCGCGCTGCTCAGCAACACCCTGACGACGCGGGCCAAGCCTGAGGGCAGCTACAGCGGAGTCCGCATCGGTGCCGGTTCGATCTATCAGGTCGGCAGCTGGCGCGGAGGACCACTGGCCAGCCTGTCGCGCGAGACCATCAGGATCAATGGCTTTGATGAGTCGGGCAGCCCCGCCGCGATGAGTTTCGGCGACATGACCCACACCAGCGAGCGCGCCAGCATTGGCTTTTCGGCCATGCAGCAGGCACCGGTGGGCCAGTGGCGGGCGTTTGTGCGCATCTCGGCCGATCGCGAACTGCGCAGCGATGCAGTCATCGTGTCAGCCGGCCCGGATCAGCTCTCGCGGGCGGGGATCGCCGTGCCCCGCGGTGATCGCACCAGCATGAGCTCCACGGTGGGCATGAGCCGGCCCAGCGCCGATGGCACGGCCTGGGTGGTCTCGCTGGGAGTTGCCGAGTTCGGCGGTGTGGAAAGCCGCTCCCTGGGTGTGAGTTACCGCGCCAGCTTCTAGGGTGTTTCACCACGGCCAGGGGTGATCCAGGGCCGTGTCTGATGAGAAAATCGGGGGGATGGAATCCCCCCGTTTCGTTCATCTGCGCCTGCACTCCGAGTATTCGATCGTCGATGGCATCGTGCGCATCGACGATGCCGTGCGCAAGGCCGCAGACGATGGCCAACCCGCGCTGGCCATCACCGATCTCGGCAACACATTTGCCACCATCAAGTTCTATCGCGCGGCGCGAAGCGCGGGGGTCAAGCCGATCATCGGGGCCGATGTCTGGATCACCAACGAGACCGACCGTGAACGGCCTTTCCGGATGTTGCTGCTGGTGCGCGACAACACCGGTTATCGCAATCTATGCGAACTGATCAGCCGGGCCTGGCTGCACAACAGTTATCGCGATCGGGGCGAGATCCGCTTCGAATGGTTCACAGAAGGTCTGTCCGAAGGTCTGATCGCGCTCTCGGGAGGGCTTGGCGGAGAACTCGCCGAGGCCCTGCAGCGGCAGGGCAAGCAGGGAACGACGCAGGGCGACGGGCCCGCCGACAAGGTGCTGGCGCGCTACCTGCAGGCCTTCGGCGACCGCTTCTATATCGAGGTGCAACGGGCGGGGCATCCGGGGGAAGAGGGCTATATCCGCAGGGCGGTGGCACTGGCCGTGCGGTCGGATGTGCCCGTCGTGGCGACACATCCGGTGCAGTTTCTATCTGCCGATGACTTCCGCTCGCATGAGGCGCGTGTGTGCATCGCCGAAGGACAAACGCTGTCCAGCGGCCGCCGTCAGAGGCGCTTCACCGAGGCCCAGTACATGCTGTCGCAGGCCGAGATGGTCGAGCGCTTCAGCGACATGCCGGCCGCACTGGAAAACAGTCTGGAGATCGCCCGACGCTGCAATGTCACCCTCACCCTGGGCAAGGCGCGTCTGCCGGACTTCCCCACGCCGAATGGCGAGACACTGGAGGAGTTCCTGCGTCTGACTGCACGCCAGGGTCTGCAGGAGCGGCTGATCGAACGCTACCCGAGCGAGGAGGTGCGCGCCCGCCATGCGCAGGCCTATGCGGATCGCCTCGAGATCGAGATCAGGACCATCATCAACATGGGCTTTCCGGGCTACTTCCTGATCGTGGCCGACTTCATCAACTGGGCCAAGCGCAACGGGGTTCCGGTCGGGCCCGGACGCGGCTCGGGCGCAGGTTCACTGGTGGCCTACAGTCTGGGCATCACCGATCTGGATCCGATTCCCTATGCGCTGCTGTTCGAACGGTTCCTGAATCCGGAGCGGGTGTCGATGCCCGACTTCGATATCGATTTCTGCCAGGACAACCGCTACAAGGTGATCGACTATGTGCGGGCGAAGTACGGCAAGGACGCTGTCAGCCAGATCGTGACCTTTGGCACGATGGCCTCCAAGGCCGTGATCCGCGATGCGGGGCGCGTGCTCGACCTTCCCTACACCCTGTGCGAGCAGCTCTCCAAGCTGATC
>CAYYDO010000214.1:0-3301 GCA_964470595.1 uncultured Burkholderiaceae bacterium
CCCGTCATCTCGAGGCCCTCGAAGGCCTGAGGGCTGGTGACCTCGTGAACCAGGTGCCGATCGATGTAGATCAGACTGGTGCCGTCAGGCTCCTGATGGACGACATGTTCATCCCAGAGTTTGTCGTAAAGCGTGCGTCCCGCCATGTCAATGTTCCCCGCTGAATCGGCAGTCGTGTCACGAAACCTTTCATTATGCCTTGCCGCCCCCCGGGGGGATTGCCGGGATGCGGGATACACGAAGCGCCCAGACAGCCGCGGCCATGCCTGCGAGACCCGCCAGCGCTGCCGCAACGAAACTGAACTCGGGCGATACGGCCTCCCAGAGCCAGCCCGCAGCAATGCCGCCAAGCGAGCCGCCGAGTCCGTACGATGCCATGGTGTAGAGCGCCTGACCTCGGGCCTGCGCCTGGGCCGGAAACCACTCCCGGATCAGCGACATCGAGGCACTGTGGTGAATACCGAAGGTCACCGCATGCAAAAGCTGCGCAAGGATCAGTATCGGAACTGATCCGGCAGAGAAAGCGATCATGAGAAAACGCAGAACCGTCGCGCCATAGGCAAGAACCCAGCAACGAGCGACCGGCAGTCGCTCGAAAAGGCGGTGCTGGAACTGGAAGACCGCAATCTCGGCGATCACGCCAAGTGCCCACAACAGGCCGATCTCGGTTCTGGAAAATCCCAGGCTTTGCAGCCAGAGCGAAAACAGCGTGTAAAGCGGCGCGTGCGCCAGCAGCATCAGAAAGGACGCCAGCAGAAATCGCTGAATGCGACGGTCGGCCAGCATGGTGCGGATGAGGGCAGGCTGTGGCGAGAGGTCGTGCACCTCGCGGGGTGGCAGAAGGAAGGTCGAAGCCAAGACCAGCCCCAGAACCAGGATCACCGAAAACGGCAGCCATGCAATGCCGACGCGATCAAACCATGGTCCGCACAGAGTCACCGCAACGATGAAGCCGAACGAGCCCCACAAACGCATCCGGCCATAGGACTTCATGCTGCCCCGCGCCGCATGCAGGGCGAGGCTCTCAGAGATCGGCACCTGCCCACTGAGAAAGAAACTCATCAGGCAAAGAACCAGGAACAGGGGCCAGAAATCCAGGCTGAACAGGAGCAGCATGGCGCTGCAAAGCGCCAGCCCGGCGGAGATCTGGAGCAAGCGCACCACCCCATGCGATCCGTGCGCATGGTCGGCCATCCAGCCCCAGGCGGGCGGGCCCACCACCCTCGCCCACTGCATCGGTGAGATCAGGATGCCGATCTCAGCCGGCGTGAACCCGCGGCTGCTCAGCCAAAGGGGGAGATAGGGCGCAAACAGACCCACATAGGCGAAATACGCCCCGAAAAAGGACGCCAGCCGAACCGCAGGTTTCAATCGCCGACGACCGTCGGAGCAGCAGAACCCGGGATGGGCGCGGCCGCAGGCCTGACGTCGGCATTCTGGGCACGATGACGCAGGGCGTGATCCATGAGAACAAGTGCCAGCATGGCTTCCGCGATCGGTGTGGCCCTGATGCCCACACAGGGATCGTGACGGCCATGGGTTTCTACCATGACCGGCTTGCCGAAGGTGTCTATCGATCGACGGGGTGTGCGGATGCTGGAAGTGGGCTTGATGGCAATCGATACGGTGATGGGCTGGCCGGTGGAGATCCCGCCAAGAACGCCACCCGCATGATTGGTGAGAAACCCCTGGGGCGTGAGTTCATCGCCATGTTCGGAACCGCGCTGACGAACGGATGCGAAGCCCGCGCCGATTTCAACCCCCTTGACCGCATTGATACCCATCATGGCGTGGGCGATGTCCGCATCGAGCCGATCGTAGACGGGCTCGCCCCATCCCACCGGAACATTCAGTGCCTCGACATCGATGCGCGCACCGCAGGAGTCGCCTGCCTTGCGCAGTGCATCCATATAGGCCTCGAGCTGGCTGATCTGCGACTGATTGGCGGCGAAAAACGGGTTGCATCCCACCTGCTGCCAGTCTTCGAAACGGATGTCGATTTCGCCCAGTTGACGCATATGACCCCGGATCACGATACCGGCATGCTGCGCCAGCCACTTGCGCGCAATCGCGGCGGCTGCCACCCGCACTGCCGTCTCGCGAGCCGATGACCTGCCGCCACCTCGGTAATCGCGAATCCCGTACTTGTGCCAGGTGGTGTAGTCGGCATGACCGGGACGAAATGTATCGCGGATTTCGGAGTAGTCCTTGCTGCGCTGGTCCTGCTTACGGATCAGCAAGGCGATGGGACTTCCGGTGGTCACCCCCTGAAACACACCTGACAGGATCTCGACGGTGTCGGGCTCCTGGCGCTGGGTCACATGTCGGGAGGTACCCGGCCTGCGACGATCGAGGTCGGCCTGGATATCGGCTTCGCACAGCGGCAAACCCGGCGGGCAGCCGTCCACGACACAACCGATGGCCGGTCCGTGTGACTCACCAAAGGAAGTGACCGCAAAAAGCCGGCCGATGGTGTTTCCTGACATGCCCCAAGTGTACCGTCAGGCGGCCGCCTCGAGGCTGGCGGCGAGCCGGGCCAGAACCCGCTGCCTGCCGAGCACCTCCATGACGCGATCGATGGACGGCGTATCGGTGCGCCCCATCAGCATCAATCGCAGCGGCATGGCGAGTTGAGGCATCTTGAGACCCGCCACCGAGAGCGCACGCTTCATCGCATCCGAAAGCGCTGCGGCGTGCCATTCCTCTGGCGCATCGGCAATGAAACTACGGATAGCTGCACAGACGTCTGCCGACAGTCGCTGCTGCAGATCGGCCGATGTGCGCGGCGGTTCGATGTAGAACATGGCGGCCGCCTCGGCGAGTTCGTTCAGAGTCGATGAGCGATCGCGCAAAAGCGCGCACACCCGGGCCAGTTCCGGGCCATCGCCGATCGAAAACCCCTCCTCCCGTACCCGCGAGGCAATGCGAATCGCGAGGTCCTGCAGATCCGCCTCGCGAATGTAGTGGTTGTTCAACCACTTGAGTTTGTCGAAATCGAACTGGGCTGCAGATTTGCTGCAGCGATCGAGACTGAACCACATCGAAAAATCCCGCATGGAAAATATCTCGTCATCGCCATGGCTCCAGCCCAGACGGGCAAGGTAGTTCAGCAGGGCCTCAGGCAGATAGCCATCCTCGTGGTACTGCATCACCGATACCGCGCCATGCCGCTTGGAGAGTTTTTCGCCATCGGGGCCATGAATCATGGGCAGATGTGCGTAGTGAGGGATCCGGGCTCCCAGCGCCCGAAGGATGTTGATCTGACGGGGTGTATTGTTGATATGGTCATCACCGCGGATGA
>CAYYDO010000215.1:0-3250 GCA_964470595.1 uncultured Burkholderiaceae bacterium
GGGCAGCAATGGCTGGTCGTGCGCAATGATCGCGGTGCCGAGATGCTCGGGCTGCTCGGCGATGAGATCACGGTGGCACCACCCGGAAGCGCCGGCAGGCGCAAAGGGCCAGTCACGGGATTCATGCGCAACACGGAGCGGGCGGCCGGTGGGCTGCCGCTGCGAGGCATGCCGGACTGGTTGCGCCCTCTCGTGGGTTGGTTGATGCCGCGTATCGGGCCTCGCGGTATGGAGTTCGCGCGCGCCCGTGTGGAGATGAAGGCCATCGAGACGGTGCTGCATCTTCGGCGCGAAATGCCCCGGCGCATGAAGTCAATGATTCCCGCGCATATATGGCGTCTGGTCGCGCCCTATGGTCTGACCCCGCAGGTGGGTGAAACGATGCCTCCGCGTGCAGGTGCGTCAACGGATGCTGCCGCACCAGGGCAGATCGGCGAGACCGAAGAGACTGGTCGGTCAGACAGAACATCGTCACCGTCTGCTTGACCCCTGTATCGCCTGGCGGATTCATTGTCCTGTGTCAATGATCCGTCACATAACCGTCATGGCATGTTGTATGCGAGCAGTGCGGGTCTGATAATCAACCTGTTCATTCACACATCTGATCAGGGAGAACATCTTGTTCAAGAAAATTCTGGTTCCATATGACGGTTCCGATGTTTCGCGCCACGGACTGGAGAAGTCGGTGGCGCTCGCCAAGTCGCTGGGTGCCTCGGTGGTTGGCTTCCATGTTGCGCCAGATATCGACGCCAGTGTGCGCGCCTACCTGCCCGAAGCTGCCTATCTGCCCGAAGACGTCAAGGAGCAGGCGCAGGCCGCTGCTGAAGCGCACCTTGCCGATGTCACCTCGGCCTGCAAGGCGGCAGGGGTGGTATGCACGACCGATTTCGTGGTGAGCGAGTTTGTGGCCGATGCCATCGTTCAGGCTGCCAGCGATCATCAGTGCGACCTCATCGCAATTGCCTCGCATGGGCGTACTGGCCTGGCGCGCGTGATGCTGGGCAGTGAAACGCAGAAGGTGCTGGCCCATGCGCAGCTGCCGGTTCTGGTGATGCGCTGAGTACTCCGGTCTCTGCTGCTTCGTTGGTCAGTGAAAATCCCGCGAGACGGCGGACAGTGCGCCGACAGCCTCGCGCAGCAGATCGGTTCGGTTTTCGATGCGCTGTGCCATCAGATGACACACCTGTCCGGGAGCATGCGGATCGATCGTGTTATCCCGCTGCCAGACACCATAGACCATCATCAGGGTTGAATGCAGCACCGCTTCGCGGTTGCGTTCAAGCACCTCGGGCCGCACGATCACATTGATCATGCCGGTTTCGTCTTCCATGGATACAAAGAGCAGGCCGCTGGCAGTCGCCGGCCGTTGACGATGGGTCACCAGGCCTGCGGCCCGAGCCAGTTGACCATGCCGCCAGCCGATCAGTTCATGGGCGCTGCGCACGCCTGAACGTGTCAGTTCCGGACGCAGCAGTGCCATGGGATGGCGTCCCAGAGTGAGTCCCAGACTGGCATAGTCGGCCATCAGATCGTCACCCTCGGATGGCGCTGCAAGTGTCAGTGGCGGCTCGTTGATACGTGCCTCACGCAACAGAGGGGGCATCATCTGCTGACCTGTCGCCTCCCAGACGGCCTGATGGCGATGCCCTGCCAATGCACGCAGCGCTCCGGCAGCTGCCAGTGCCTGCAGATCACGTCGATCGATACCGGTGCGCAGCGTCAGGTCTTCCACTGAAGCATAGGGCCCCGCATGGCGACGCTCGGCGGCAATGGCGTCAATCGCCTGTGCCGAAAGACCCTTGATCCGGTTGAGCCCCATGCGTACAGCCCAGTGCATGTCAGACGGGCTGCGTCGTTCGGTCTGCTCATCTGGTGGCGTCTGATCCGTCGTGATGGGTTCGAGCATGCTTTCCTCGCTGCTGATCTGGACATCTGCAGGTAACACCTGTATTCCGTGGCGACGGGCGTCCTGCACCAGTTGCGATGGAGAATAAAAACCCAATGGCTGGGCATTGAGCATGGCCGCCAGGAATGCGTCGGGATGGTGGCACTTGATCCAGCAGCTGACATAGACCAGCAGGGCAAAGCTGGCTGCATGTGATTCAGGAAAACCATATTCACCGAAACCTTCGATCTGGCGGAATATGCGCTCGGCGAACTCGCGCGGGTAGCCGCGTGCCAGCATGCCTCCGATCACCCGATCACGAAAGGGCTCCAGTCCGCCCTTGCGCCGCCACGCGGCCATCGATCGCCGGAGTTGGTCGGCTTCGCCGGCGCTGAATCCCGCTGCCAGAATGGCCAGTTGCATCACCTGTTCCTGGAAGATGGGCACACCAAGGGTGCGTGACAGGGCCTCCCGCGCGCCAGGCCCCGGATCGTCGACCGGTTCCAGACCCTGTCGTCGTCGCAGATAGGGATGCACCATGCCTCCCTGAATCGGCCCCGGTCGCACAATCGCCACTTCGATCACGAGGTCGTAGAAGCAGCGCGGCTGCAGGCGGGGCAGCATCGACATCTGTGCCCGCGATTCGATCTGGAAGACACCGATGGTTCGGGCTGCACAGATCATGTCGTAGGTGGTGGGATCCTCAGCCGGGATATCCTGCATCTCGAAGATACGCCCCAGCTTGTGTCCAATGAATAGCAGCGCCCGGCGTATGGCTGACAGCATGCCCAGTGCCAGGATGTCGACTTTCAGCAGACCCAGTGCATCGATGTCATCCTTGTCCCACTGAATCACGCTGCGCTCAGGCATGGCGGCATTTTCCACCGGCACCAGATCGGAGAGCCGGTGGCGTGCGATGACAAAGCCGCCAACATGTTGCGAAAGATGGCGTGGGAGTCCGATCAGCTGGTTGCACAGATCGGCCCAGCGCTGACAGCGTGATTGATCCGGCAGATCGATCTCATGCGCATGCTCGGTCAGTGAAGGGACTGTCATGGCGTGCAGCAGTTGCGCATGCAATTGCATGGCATCGACCTGGCGGCCATCCCACCACTGGTGATGACGTGCCGCCTGATCGATCAGCAGCGGATGAATACCCAGCGCCATACCCGTGTCGCGTAGCGCCGAACGCGGACGATAGGTAATGACGGATGCGGTCAGGGCAGCACGTTCACGACCATATTTGCGATAGATGTACTGAATCACCTCCTCGCGGCGCTGATGTTCGAAGTCGACATCGATATCTGGTGGTTCGTTACGCTCTCTCGAGATGAAACGTTCGAACAACATGTTCATGCGCATGGG
>CAYYDO010000216.1:0-3244 GCA_964470595.1 uncultured Burkholderiaceae bacterium
CTGCAAGGCGCGCCGTCCGGAATGCTGGCGCTGCACACTTCACGATCTCTGCGACCACCGGCCTAAGTCCGTTTCTCCCGAATGAGAAACCCCAGCAGATCCTGAGCCGCCGGCGACAGCTGCCGCACATCGGCGTGGCAGATCGACAGGGCGCGTGCCGTATCGGCACCCGTGATGGAGAGAATCCGGAGCCCGAGAAGACGACTGAAACGCCTGGCCACGATCTCCGGAAGCACCGAGATACCCAGCCCGGCCGCCACCATCTGCGATATGGCATCGAAACCCTTGACCTGAACCCGTATTCTCGGATGGACGCCATGCTGCCGCCCCGCCGCAGCGAGCCACTCCTGGATCGAGCCACCCTCCTGAAGAAGAATCAGATCCTGTACCAGGAGATCCCGAACAGGAAGCGACCGGACGCGGTGCCAGGGGGGCTGGCGTGGCACCAGTGCGACCAGTGTGTCCTCGTGGTAGGGACGGACGGTGAGGTCGGGCCGAACCCCTTCACCGGCAAAGACGCCGATCTCCGCATCACCCTGCGCCACCAGTCGCTGGATGTCCCGGCTGGTGTGCTCCGCCAGGTCGATACGCACCTGCGGATGCACCCGCAGAAAGCCCGTCAGGTCGACGGGCAGAACAGTGGCGATCGAGCTCGCATTGGCGACGATGCGCACATGCCCCCGGATGCCGGCGGCGTAATCGCCGACTTCGAACTCCATCTCGGCGAGTTCCCTCTCGATCGAACGTGCATGGCGCAGCACCGCATTGCCTGCCTCGGTAAAACGCACTCCACGCGCATGGCGTGACAACAGCGGCACGCCCAGCCGCTCCTCCATGTCGCGAATTCGCGCACTGGCGGCGCCAAGCGCCAGGTGCAGACTTTCGGCCGCCTTGGTGATGGATCCGGTCTGGCTGGCTGCGAGGAGCAGCTTCAGCGTCATGAAATCGATACGCTGCGGATTGATCGCACCTGTCCTCGGCGGCCTGGACGACGCCCCGCTCACCTCAATCCGCCCTTCTTCGAACGGCCTCCAGATAGGCCTCGCCATCGAGCGGTGCACCATCCCTCTGGGCTCGCCAGATCACCTCACCAAGGCACTCCATCACCTCATGCATCGCCGCATGGCGGCTGTCCAGTCGACGCGCCAGGCGATCGAACGCCTCGCGTATCCCGGGCGGCTGATCGATCGAGATCTGCTCCTCGATGGAAAGATGCATGGAGAGGTGCAGGAACGGGTTGGTGCGGCCACCGACAACGGTGTAGTCGCGCGCCAGTGCGGACGGGAGGTCGTCGAGATCAGCCTGATATTCCGGATGCTCGATGACCCAGCTCACCGCCAGGGACTCCAGCGGCGCAAGCATTTCGCCACGCCGGTGACGGGCCCATGCCTCGCAGAAGAAGCGCCGCACATCGTCTTTGCTGGGATTGAACATGAGCGGACTGTAACGAAGAGACCAAGCCTTCGCAAACCACGAAGGCTCAACCCGAAATCACGGATTCTCAATCTCCGCCATCGGGCGTAAGGTTCATTCCGGAAGTGACCAGCAATCCAGGGCACCTATCAGGGAGAAACAGGTATGTCGCAGCCGAATGTATCGGCAGGCCGGCGTTTTCGCACGGCACTGTCGGAAGAAAAACCACTACAGATCATCGGCGCGATCAACGCAAACCATGCTCTGCTGGCCAAGCGGGCGGGTTTCAGGGCCATATACCTGTCGGGGGGTGGCGTGGCAGCCGGCTCGCTCGGCCTTCCGGATCTGGGCATTTCCGGACTCGATGATGTCCTCACCGATGTCCGGCGCATCACGGATGTCTGCGACACACCCCTGCTGGTCGATGTCGATACCGGCTTCGGTGCTTCCGCATTCAACATTGCGCGCACGACCCGTTCGCTCATCAAGTTCGGTGCAGCCGCCATGCACATCGAGGATCAGGTGGGGGCCAAGCGCTGCGGCCACCGGCCAGGCAAGGCGATTGTCAGCCTGGAGGAAATGGCCGATCGGGTGAAGGCAGCGGTCGATGCCCGCACCGACCCTGACTTTCTCATCATGGCCCGCACCGACGCCCTCGCCGTCGAGGGCCTTCAGTCGGCCATCGACCGCGCCTGCGCCTGCGTGGAAGCCGGCGCGGACGCGATCTTCCCCGAAGCCATGACCGAACTCTCGATGTATCGGGAGTTCGCCCAGGCGGTCAAGGTGCCAGTTCTCGCCAACATCACCGAGTTTGGCGCCACCCCGCTCTACACCGTCGACGAATTGCGTGGCGCCGATGTCGCCATGGTGCTCTACCCGCTCTCCGCATTCCGGGCCATGAACAAGGCGGCTCAGGGCGTCTACGAGGCCGTTCGTCGCGACGGCACCCAGAAGAACGTCGTCGATCAGATGCAGACCCGCAAGGAGCTCTATGACGCAATCGGCTACTGGGACTACGAGAACAAGCTCGACGCACTCTTCCAGAAGAAGTAGGCCACGCATCCGCTCCAGACCGCTTCCTGCCTGCAGCGCCCGCGTCTTCTCGAACCGTGACCATTCCCTCCCTCCCAACGATAACGATGACACGCCATGAGCCTTGACACTCCCGATACCGCTGCTGCGGCTCCCAAACCCAAGAAGTCCGTTGCACTGTCCGGCATCACCGCAGGAAACACGGCGCTCTGCACGGTCGGGCGAACCGGCAACGACCTCGCCTATCGCGGCTATGACATCCTGGATCTCGCCGATGTCTGCGAGTTCGAGGAAATTGCCTTCCTGCTGGTGCACGGCAAGTTGCCCAACCGGGCGGAGCTCACGGGCTACAAGACCCGGCTCAGAGCACTGCGTGGCCTGCCGGCCAGCGTCATGACCGTACTCGAGGCCCTGCCCGCGAGCGCGCACCCGATGGATGTCATGCGCACCGGCGTGTCGGCCCTGGGTTGCTGCCTGCCGGAAAAGGACGATCATGGCGCACCCGGTGCGCGTGATATCGCCGATCGACTCATGTCCTCGCTCGGCTCGATGCTGCTGTACTGGTACCACTACAGCCATAACGGCCGCATGATCGATGTCGAGACCGATGACGACTCCATCGGAGGCCACTTCCTGCACCTGCTCCATGGCCGCACGCCCCCGGCGGAATGGGTCCAGGCCATGCACACATCGCTCATTCTCTATGCGGAGCATGAATTCAATGCCTCGACCTTTGCCGCCCGCGTCATTGCCGGCACCGGATCCGACTTTCACTCATGCATTGCCGGAGCCATCGGTG
>CAYYDO010000217.1:0-3216 GCA_964470595.1 uncultured Burkholderiaceae bacterium
TTCGAAAAGGGCGTGTAGGCCAGCGGGCTGTACGGATTGGTGTAGACCTGGGCACCAGCACCAGCGATACGGCTCATCGGACCAAGAAAGGACCGCTGTAGTTCATGCAGTTGATAGAGCACGTCGTGACCTCCGATAGCGGGGCATGTTACCAGTAGTTTTCAACGGCGATCTGTCCTGGAGAAGACTGCCGGCTGGTGCGAAATCCTCTGGTCTTGAGGCAACGACGCGTGTCGTCAACCATCTCGGGATTGCCACAGAGCATGATGCGCGACTCATCGAGATCGAATCGCAGACCGGCCCGTGCCTCGAGTTCGCCGGATGTGATGAGAACGGTCAGACGTTCCGATGCCATCCCGTCGACATGTTCACGAGTGACCACGGGGAGATAGATCAGTTTGTTCGCCACATCGGCAAACAACGGGTGTTCCCGGAGCGCAGCGATCTCGTCGCGATACGCGAGTTCGGAGGCAATTCGCACGCTGTGCACCAGAATGATTCTCTCGAAGCGCTCCCAGCTTGCCGGATCCGCCAGGATCGAGAGAAACGGCGCGATTCCGGTGCCTGTTGACAGCAGCCAGAGGTGCCTGCCACCCAGAAAACGGTCCAGCGTGAGAAATCCGTGGCTCTGCCGATCGATCAGCAGACGGTCGCCGACCTTCAGGTGCGCGAGTTCACTGGTGAATTCGCCACCGGGGACGACGATGGAGTAGAACTCGAGATGTTCATCGAAGGGACCCGACACCATGGAGTACGCCCTCCAGGCCACATCCCCCGATGCTTTGGTCACGCCCAGTCTCGCGAACTGTCCGGCCACGAAGCGAAAGGAACGGGGTCGGGTGGTCCGGAAGGAAAACAGATGATCCGTCCATGGGTGGATCCAGGTGATCGTCTCGCTGCTCGTCCGGTCTTCGGCAGATCCAGTCACCGCTCGAGCAGTCCGCGCTTGTCCTTGACCTCGGCCCACTTGTCGGCATCTTCGAAGTGCGCCTCCATGCGGGTGATCGTCGGCCAGTTCTGGGAGAGTTCGGCGTTGAGAGCGATGAAGTCGCGCTGGTCGGTGGGGACGTCCTCCTCGGCATAGATTGCATTGACCGGACATTCCGGGATGCACACAGCACAATCGATGCATTCGTCTGGGTCGATGACCAGAAAGTTGGGGCCCTTGCGAAAGCAGTCGACAGGGCATACATCGACGCAGTCGGTGTAGCGGCACTTGATGCAGGATTCGGTGACAACGTGGGTCATGGCAGTCGGGTTTTCCGTGGGGCCTGGTCGCTCGCGCCCGAGCGGGCGCGCTACACTGGCGATTCTAGCGAAGTTCGTTAAGGGATTTCCCTTGCCTTTTGTCAACCCAAGCCCATTCCATGTCCGATCAAACGCCTATTGATGGCCTGGATACTTCCGAGTCCCGCCGTCGCATTCTCTCCCGCATCCGTGCGGCGCAGGGCCGCACGGACCACTCCCGCGAGCGCGAGGAGGACTCCACCCGGAACTATGTCGCGCAAAAGCCGGTGGGCCCCCAGCCGGATATCGGCGATGACCATATTGCCCGCTTCGTTCAGCAGTCCGAGCGTTTGTCGACGACGATCGACAGAGCGGCGACGCTGGCCGAGGTGCCGGGGCTGGTCGCGGCCTACCTGCGCACACGCGGACTCGTTACCCGGGCTGTCGTGTGGCCCTCTCTCGCTGGCCTAGACTGGTCGGCGGCCGGACTCGAGGTGGAGGCCAGAGCCCCGGTGCGCGATGATCCCGCTCCCGATCTGGTGGGGATCACGGGCTGTTTCGCGGCGATCGCCGAGACCGGGACTCTGACGCTGCTCTCCGGTCCCGATACGCCGGCGTCAATGGCGTTGCTGCCCGAGACGCACATCGCGGTTGTGCCCTGCGGCCGCGTCGTGGGCTACATGGAAGACGCATTCGCGCTGCTGCGTCATGAGCGTGGTCAGCCTCCGAGGGCATTGAATTTCATATCCGGTCCGTCGCGAACGGGCGATATCGAGCAGACGATTGTTCTCGGTGCCCACGGTCCCTACCGGGTGCATGTGATTCTGGTGGCGGGGAGCTGACATGGGCCGACCCCGACTCGTCATCACACGCAGGATTTATGAGCATGTCCTGCAACCGCTGCGTGATGTCTTCGACATCATCGCCGACAACCAGGCCGACGACGTGCCCTGGACCCCGGAGCTCATGAAGCAGAAGCTTGCGCACGCCGAATATGTTCTGTGCTCGGTGGCGGATCGCATGGACGCGGACGTGCTGGCGGCGGCTCCGCACTTGCGTGTGGTGGCCAATGCTGCGGTCGGCACCAACAACATCGATCTCGCGGCCTGCAAGGCGCGCGGCATACGGGTCACGAACACGCCCGATGTCCTCACCGAGACGACTGCCGATTTCGGGTTCGCACTCATGATGGCGGTGGCGCGCCGCATCCCCGAGTCCGAGCGGGATGTGCGGGCCGGTCGCTGGACGGGTTGGGCCTTTGATCAGTTTGCCGGTCGCGATATTCACGGATCGACCCTCGGCATCATCGGCATGGGCCGAATCGGCAGTGCGATAGCCAGACGTGCCGCCGGTTTTCGCATGCGGGTCATCTATCACAACCGTCAGGCCATGCCCGACGATGGTCTCGCCCAGTGGGTGGATCGCGACCGCCTGCTGTCGGAGTCGGATTTCGTGATGCTGGTGGTCCCCTACAGCCCGGCAACCCACCATCTGATCGGCGCTGCCGAGCTGTCACGGATGAAACCATCTGCCATGCTGAGCGACATCGCGCGGGGGGGAGGGGTGGAGGACGCTGCGCTGGTGGAGGCGCTGCGTGAGCACAAGGCGTTTGAGGGTGAGGAGTTTTGAATTTTTGTGTGATGCTCGTGTAAACAGAAAATGGCCGATAATGCAGCTGTCCCCCTGAGGTGCCTGCAGCGCCTGGGCGCGGCGCGCGCCGAGCTGTGGGACATCCTGATGAATTACACGTTCGCACGCAGCTTTCACAAGCGCGGCGATGTGGGAAAGATGCTGAACGCGGCATGCAACGGCCCCCTCACAGTCGGCGGGGAGCTGCCGCCGCCCCAGGCCCATCACTGCACGAGGCCGCTGCACCCGCTGGTGAGCCACGACCTGAGCATGCTGAAGAGCATGGCCTATGCGCTGCAGATGTTGCGGGAAGATGGGTTAGTGGTTAGTGACCATCCAGACGAGGCTGCCGACTCCGCT
>CAYYDO010000218.1:0-3215 GCA_964470595.1 uncultured Burkholderiaceae bacterium
GGCGGCCCGCGCCTATGGTTTCACGGGCCGCTTCGAGTGCGTCGAGGCACGCCTGCTCGATCTGAAACTGCATTTCTCGGCCGGGAGCATGGTGGATCATCTGCGCAGCCTGTGGCGGCGCGCACGCGGACGCCCCCGCACCCACATGCTGTGGCGTCTGCGCCGGGTGTAGGGCAGGCCATGGCCGATGTCATGCCCGGTCAGGGCGCCGATACAGCACCGGTCGCGTATTCAATTCCCTATCCCCTGGGCTGGGGCTGGATGTGGTCGGCCCGTCATTTCCGCGATGCGGGTATTCCTGCCGAAGACTGGACAGCCCGGCGTTATCCGCGCACTTTCCTGCGGGTGCTCCTCAAGACGGCCAAGCGCAAACTGTTGATGCGCGCCCTGGGGCAAAGCGCTCTGCTTCGCGAACACCTCGATGCATCAGCGCGCGACATCCTGTGGATCAATCTGTCGGCAGGCTCGATTGGCGACTCGATCATGGATCTCTCCGGGCGCGTGCTGCTGGCCGCACCCGGCCGACGCATCGACCTGCTCACCCATGCACGCAACGCCGATCTGTATCGTCACGATCCGGTGTTCGAACAGACTTTCACTGATGCGGCGCAGGCCGCAGACCGGCATCGAAAGCATCCCTACGACATGGTGATCATCGACAGCTTCGGCACCCAGGGCCTGCGCGCCAAGGCGGCCATCGCACGCGATCTGCCCTTTGTCGGAATGTGGGGGTTCGTGAATGGCTACGAGATTCATCGCACGACTTTTTCTTTCCGACGCATCGCCGCGCTCATTGGCGCATCGTCGTCGCATCCGGATCGCTCACCACATGCAGGGCAATCAGCGCACCCGGTGCGACCGGTGCAGCCCATGCGCCCCACCCTGGGGGCATCCGCATGGTCGCTGCCGGAAGATGTCCCGACACCTGCTGCCGGCAGCATCGCGCTGGTAATGGGGGGCGAGTGGGCCTTTCGCACCTATGCCCACTGGCCGCAGGTGGCGCAGGCTCTGGCGCGCCATCATCCGCTGGTGCTGGTGGGTTCAGGCAATGGTGTGCAGGCAGCACAGGCGGTGATGCAGGCGCTGCAAGAGGCGTCATGCCTCAACCTGGTGGGCCAACTCAGCCTGACGCAAACAGTGGCGGCACTCTCGCACTGCCGCGCGGTGGTGTGCGCCGATGGGGGTCTGTGGCATATCGCCTGTGCTCTTGGTCTGCCCTCGGTGGCGCTCTTTGCGGACACGCGGCTATTCGATGCCCAGGGCACACACGTCTGTCGCGACACGCCGGATCTGCCCGTGGAGACGCTCCACCACTGGACATCTGTGTCCGACATTTCCCCGCAGGAGATCCTTTCCGCCTTCGAGCGGCTTTCCGACCGATTTTTTATTTCCGACGCGTCTGCATCGCCAGTGCCAGCAGCAGGGCGAGGTGAAAGGTCATGAGCTTGCGCGTGTACGAGTGGCTCAGCACATCCTGGGTCATGGCGCACAGGAAGAAATAGGCCAGCAGGGCCAGGCCCGCGATCCAGGGCCAGTGGGAACTGGCGATGTACATCGCCGGTCTGTTGACTTGCGCAAGGTCCCCGTCATGGCTAGCGGTAGCTGCGCAAGCTGCACTGAAACCTGCATTGAAGCCGACTGTGTGGAACCCCCGCGCCAGCGCCACGAATGCCCAGCACCATGCCAGTCCGCCAGCAATGCCCATTTCGAGCGTGGTGTTCAGCAGGGTGTTGTGGGCGTGATTGATGTCATCGACCGGGAAGTTGAGCGTGGCATAAAACGCTCCCGCCTGATCCACGCCAAGACCCAGCCAGGGGTGCTCGCCGATCTGGCGCAGCGTCTCGATCAGGATGCGCCAGCGCAGACCCAGCGATGACACCTCGCCGAACTGCAGATCGTGCAGACTGCGCACGACCACGGCAGCAAGCACGACTGCACTCAGGGCAAGACCGCCGCCCACGAGCAGCCACGGTCGGTGCCGGTTCTGTCCACGCGCCACCGTGCCCTGCACCTTGCGCGGCTGCGCCGATCCTGTTGTCTTGGGCGCATTTGTGCCAGATCGCCGGCGCCACACCTGCATCAGCAGCAGCGCGAGTACCACTGCCATCAGGGCCAGCATCGGCCCGCGCGACCCCGACAGCAGCAGTGCCACACCGGCACCGGCTGCGCCCAGACCGAGCAGCAGTGTGCGCTGCCCATGCCACATTGCGAGCAACAGCATCAGCAGCAGTGCGCCCGATGCGATGCCGAAATTGATCGGATGCGATTCCACACCTGCACGCGCAAAACCCTGCCAGCCGACATCATTGGCGGCCACCGCAAGCGCCATCAGACCGCCCACCGCACATGCATGTGCAAGGCGCGTGGCCGAGAGCTGTGTGCGCCCCATCAGCCCAAGGAAGATGATGCCGCCCAGGAACATCTCCAGCACTTCGATGCGACTCCATGTCAGATCGAAGATCAGCACCGAGGCGATCGAGATGAACAGAAGGGGGCCAAAGGCGATGAACCAGGTGCGCGCGCCAAACTTCCAGTCCGGATTCGACCCGTCTGCGCGACGACCAACGCCGTCTGCGCCTGAGCCCCCACCGCTCGCACCCGCGCGGGACTCGCGACCTCCGAACACCATGTGACCCAGCGCCGCAATCACCAGCAGGTACCACAGGCCGCCGAACAACTGCGAGTGGGCGGTGCTGGCCGCAGCGATGAATTCGATCATGGTTGCCGCGCGCAATCACGCCGCGCGCAATCACGCCGGGCGCGACGAATGGCCGTGGTGTGCGGGATCATCGCCCCGCACTCACCATGCGCGCTTGCTGAAGAAGATCTTCAGAATCGTCGCCAGAATGATGCGCAGGTCAAACCACAGCGACCAGTGCTCGATGTAATACAGATCGTGCTTGACCCGCCGCACCATCTCCTCGATGTTCTGCACCTCGCCCCGCAGGTCGTTGATCTGCGCCCAGCCGGTGATGCCGGGCTTCACGCGGTTGCGGCGCATATAGCCCTCGATCTTCTGCTTGTACAGATGGTCATGTTCGACCGCATGCGGACGCGGCCCCACCAGGCTCATGCGCCCCTGCAGCACGTTGTAGAGCTGGGGCAGTTCATCCAGCGAGGTGCGGCGCAGCCAGCGGCCAACGGGGGTGAAGCGATCGTCGTTCTGCCGGGCTTGTGTCACCTGCCCATCGGGCTCCTCGTGCACATGCATGGTG
>CAYYDO010000219.1:0-3139 GCA_964470595.1 uncultured Burkholderiaceae bacterium
CGGAATTTGTCCAGCGCCGTTTCATCGAGGCGCCACACATCGACACCGAGCGCCATCACACGACCGGTATCGGGCCGAAGCAGACCCGACATCATGGACAGCATCGTGCTCTTGCCCGAGCCGGATGGCCCCACCACGAGGGTGAGCTCGCCCGGGTAGATATCAAGGGAGCTGTCCTTGATCACCTGCGATGTGATCTTTCCAGACACAAAGGCCTTCGAGATGCTCTGACTGCTCAAGGTGGGCGATGTCATGGCACGGCCCTAGCGCAGCAGGGAGGCCGGTTCAGCCTGCCAGAGCGGGCGCAATGCGAGCAGCCCCGAGATGACGGCAATCGTCATGAGCGCAGCCGCCGCAGATGTCAGCATCCACCAGGGATAGGACATGGCCACCCGCGCCGCCTGACCGAGCCAGGCGATGGCGCCCGTCAGCACGGCCGTCATGATCAGCCCCGCGATTCCGACCCACAGGGCCTGCTCGATCACCACCGCGCGAAGGCTGGCATGCGAGACACCAAGTGCACGCAGCGCTGCAAATTCACGGATGGACGCAAGAATCGCCCCCGACAAGGTCTGGCTGGTGATCACCAGGCCCACCAGCATGGCCAGCAGCGATGCAAAGCCCGAGCCTATGCCCGCGCCGGATTCCAGCAGCCAGTAGGTTTGCGACTGGACGGAAAAATCCCGGGAAGTCCAGACGCTGTAGCGGGGTACGGACGCTGAATCGGCGATGTCGGCTGCCACGTCGTCGGCACGCACACCGGGCTTGACCTGCACCAGATAGAACGTGGTCTGATGCCCCGCGTCCGGTGCCAGGGTGCGCAAGGTTGCAAAGGACGCCAGCGCGTTGACGCCGCCAATGGCGCGAAGCCCTTCGACCACACCCGCTATCCGGGCCCGCCTGCCATTGATCTCGACAATGTCGCCCACACTGGCCTGAAGTTTGCCGAGATCGGCAGGGTCGATCAGCACCGCATGTGGATGGCGAAGCAACTCGCGCTGTTCGGGCGAGAGCAGACGGGAGAAGGCGAGGCCGCCGGGCGCAGTATCCATGCCGTTGATGATCACGGTGATCGTGGCGCCATCCGTGCGGCGGAGATCCCCCAGCACACTGACATAACGCTCCACCCGCTCCACGCCGCCGTGTGCCCATGCGCGCGCATCGGCGCCATAGGGCAAGGGGCGCCCGAGGTCCACGCTGGGCGTATTGCGTGCGCCGATCCAGAGGTCCGCTGTGGAGCGGTCGATCGCCACCGATACCGTTGCGAACATGCCAAGAAGAAGTGCCAGCTGCACCACGACCAGCAGCCCCGAGAAGGTGACGGCAAGCACGGCGGCCAGATAGCGTCGCCAATCGTGGCGCAGACCGGAGCGGGCGATCGAGACCATGAAGCGCTCTAGGCATCTCGCCCCGACGACGCCGCATCGCCGTCGACCTGCACAAACCGGCTAACAAAATCGGCAAAGGCTTTCGCGGTGGATGTATTGATCGTGTCGAGGCCGACCTCCC
Organism: uncultured Burkholderiaceae bacterium; assembly: GCA_964470595.1. Lineage (GTDB taxonomy): Bacteria > Pseudomonadota > Gammaproteobacteria > Burkholderiales > Burkholderiaceae_A > Lacustribacter. Next base: position 1,510 of record CAYYDO010000219.1, read on the forward strand.
TGTCGAGCATCAGACCCGAGATCAGCGCCAGGATGATATTTGCCGCACCCTTCGGATCGAGCGTGGCGCGAACCCAGCCCTCTTTCTGGCCCCGCATCAGCGCCCTGGCAAACGTGGCGCGAAGCTTTCGGTCCACGGCGATCAACTCGCTGCGCCCGTTCCCGCTTCGTGACAATTCCAGCCAGGCATCGGCACCAAGATCATAGGCGGTGGGTTTGAGGAGTTCGGCCAGATCGGCCTTGCCCATGCGCGAGAGCCATTGAAGCCCCTCCGGCGTGGCAAGGCGCAGCACCTCCGCCTGATAGTGCTGAAGTTCGCGCTGCGCAATGGCCGCAATCATGGACTGCTTGTCGGGGAAATGCCGAAACACCGTTCCCGCGCTCAGACCGGCCTCTTCGCAGATGTCTTCGGTGCGGGCGCCGTGAAAGCCCTTGCGCTTGAACACCCGCGATGCCGCAGCGAGGATGTCCTCCTGACGCTGCTCGTGCAAGCGCTCATTTCTGGGTCGTGCCATGGTTTCAAATTAATTAACGGAGTATTCCGTCGCATTATTAAAACCGGCCTGAGAAATGTCAAGCCGCCGACCCTGCCTATCGCGAGGTAAACGTGTTCTCCTGCTGGGAGTTTCCCTTCACATCGATGTAAAAGCGCTCCGGGTTTGTCGACATGCGATAGACCTGAGAGCAATCCTCGGCTTTCTTGCCAACGCGCGTGCACAGCGCTCCCGTTTCCCGGTCGATGCGCCAGCGGCCATCCACCCCCTGCGCGTGCAGCAGAATGCTGAATGTTCCGTCAGCATCAAAGACATAGGTCATCCCGTACTCGCCATCGTCCCTGAACAGCCGCCGCTTGCTGACAGCCTCATTCATCACACGATCCAGTTCGCTTGCCGACAGCACCTTTGCATCTGGCGGCACCACCCCATCCGGTTCGGACCTCAACAGCGCACAGCCGCTCAGGAGCATGGCCACAGCAGCGACCGAGAGAGGGACGAAAGGTTTTACAGTGGACATGGCAGACTCCTTCAAGTTGAACGAAACGTCGGTGCCAGGAATCATCCCCACCAACGGTCACGCCGCGGTGGCACACACGTTGCGGTACGGTCACGATTCGGTAGAGACTTTGTTGCACATTGGTCACAAGCCCTCGCCATCCCGCTCGAGATGCGCCACAGTACTGCCATGCCACGCATTGCCGTTATCGAAGACTCCCCCGATGTCGTGACCCTGGTGGTCGACGAGTTGCGCGGGCTCGCCTATGAGGTTCAGACCGCCAGTGACGGGGCGCAGGGGCTGGTTCTGTGTCAGACCTGGCAGCCGGATGTGGTGCTCCTCGATGTGATGCTGCCGATGATGAATGGCATCGAAGTGCTGAGGCGCCTGCGTGCCTCGGGCTTTACCGCTCCCATCCTGCTGCTGACGGCCCGCGACAGCGAGGCCGATCGGGTGGCAGGGCTGGAGTTGGGCGCCGATGACTATGTGGTCAAGCCATTCAGCCTGCGCGAACTCAGTGCGCGCGTGGCCGTGCTGCTGCGCCGCCATTCATCGCCCAGCAGCACGCAGCCCAGTGTTCCTGCATGGCGGAACGCTGTGGCTTCAGCCAGATCACCGGAGCAGAAGCGGCCAAACGC
>CAYYDO010000220.1:0-3054 GCA_964470595.1 uncultured Burkholderiaceae bacterium
CAAGATTCCGGCCATCGTCGACCACGATGGTCCCGAACCCTATGCGATCTTCGAGTCGGGTGCCATCCTGGTCTATCTGGCCGGCAAGACAGGGCGCTTCATGGGCAAGACGGACCGCGAGCGCTATGACATCCTGCAGTGGCTGATGTTCCAGATGGGAGGCCTTGGGCCGATGCTCGGTCAGGCCCATCATTTCCGTGTCTTCGCACCCGAAAAAGTGCCCTACGCCATCAACCGCTACAGCCAGGAGGCGCAGCGTCTGTATGGCGTGATGGATCGCCGGCTGGCCCAATCCGCCTATCTCGGGGCTGACAGCTATTCGATTGCAGACATCGCAGCCTGGCCATGGGTGGCCTCGCATGAGCGCCAGGGCGTCAATCTGGACAATTTCCCGCATGTCGCCCGCTGGTTCGGAACGATTGCACAGCGCCCCGCCGTGCAGCGGGGTATCGCCGTGCTCAGTCAGGCGTGATCCGAGTTGCTGATCACCGCTGACGAACTCGAATCGCGCTGGAGCGAATTCGACGACATCATCGATGTTCGCTCGCCAGGCGAATGGTCGCTCGACCGGGTTCCGGGTGCCGTCAGTTTCCCGGTGCTGAGCGATGCACAGCGTATCGAGATCGGCACACTCCATGCACAGTCGGCATTCGATGCACGACGACGCGGCGCCGCTCTGGTGGCACGCAATATCGCCGATGCCGTCGATCAACTCGCAGACAAGCCTCGCACATGGCGACCCCTGGTCTATTGCTGGCGAGGGGGCAACCGGAGTCAGGCCATGGTCACCGTGATGGAGCGCATCGGCTGGCGTCCCTTTCTGCTCAAGGGGGGCTATGCCGAATTCCGGCGCATGGTGGTCAGACGCATTCCAGAACTGGTACAGACACGCGACTTCATGGTCGTCTGTGGTGTGACGGGCTCGGGCAAGACCGCCTATCTGTCGCAGCAGGCGGCGCACGGCGCTCAGGTGCTCGACCTCGAGGGCCTGGCGCATCACCGCGGCTCGCTTCTCGGATCAGAGCCCGTGGGCAGCCAGCCTTCGCAGAAGGGCTTCGAGACGGCCATCTGGAATGCGCTGCGGGGGTTCAACGCCAGTTCCCCGATCCTGGTCGAATCGGAGAGCCGCAAGATCGGCGCAGTTCAGGTACCCGAGAGCCTGATCGGGCGCATGCGCATCAGTCCGTGTCTGGAACTGGTCTGTCCGGTCGAGACGCGCATCCGTTTTCTGTGCCATCACTACGCGCACTTCTTTTCACAACCGGCGGACCTGATCGACAGGCTGGAGCGGCTGCGGCCGCTGGTGGGTGGGCGGCTGGTGGATCAGTGGCGTCTGATGATCGGCGAGAGAAAGTGGTGGCCGCTGGTCCAGTCGCTTCTGGAGGCGCATTACGACCCGACCTATCTGCGATCGATGCGCCGGAACTATGCGCTCTATGAAAGCGCCCGACAGCAGGCGTGGGATCCCACCGCGCATCTGCCCGAGGCAGATGCTCAGCGGTTATCGGATTTGTTGAGTTTCTCGGAGTAGACCGTTACGCCCAGCGACTCGCGGCGGGCATCGATCCATTGCTGCAAGGTGTCCTGCGCGGCAGCCCGCTCGAGGATCTGCGCCAGTTGCCCCAACCGCTCGCTGACCGCCGGTGCATCCGCCGCGGGCACCTCGGCCGATTCGATCAGAGCGAACCAGGCATCACCGGAGGACTGGGCAGGCACACTGACCGCCAACGGAAGCGAACTGATCTGGGCGGAGAGCACAGCACGCAGGACCTGCGGGGGCAGATCGCCACCCTGCCGATCGAGTTCGGCACGCTGAATGCGACGGGTGGGCGCAAGCCCGGCGGGAAGGTCCTTGCTAGCCGCATGCTTGCGTACAGCCTCTTCGGCCTGCTGCGTGGCCCGCTCGGCGGCCTTGCGCGCACGCAACTCGCGTTCGATCTGGGTGCTGACCTTGTCGAGTGCCAGCGGTGCCGGGGGACGATGGTTCACGATCCGGGCACTGGCCAGCAGGCCGGGAGCGATCTCGATGGCCTCGGTATTGCGTTTGTTGCTGACGGTGTCGGCCGAGAAGATCGCCGCCAGCAGTCGGCCATTGCGCAGGGCGGCAGCGACTTCGGCACTGACCTTGGCGCTCGTGCCATCACGGCGCACAGCCGGCACATTCTGGATCGTCAAGCCGAGACGGCGCGCTGCGGGCTCCAGCGTGTCGGACTGTTCGTAGACCAGGTTGGTGAAAAGTTCTGCGCGCTCGGCGGACTCGGGTTTGGTGAACACCACGATGGCGATATCGGCCTCTTCGGGTGTCTGGAAGCGCGCGGCCTGCGATGTGTAGGTGTCCTTGATCTCGGCCTCGGACACGCTCACGGAAGCCAGCATCTCGGCAGCGGGAATGCGCTTGAGACGCACCGAGCGGGTCTCGAGGGACAACTGTGCGAAACGGCGAACCACGGAACGCGGCACCATGGACGAACGTGCAAGCGTGGCCGGGAGCATGTCGAGCAGAAGATCGGAGCGCACCTGCTGCTCGAATGTCTCGGGTGTGAGACCCTGGGCCTTGAGCGCCTGCTGATAGCGCTCCATGTCGAAGCGGCCGTCTTTCTGAACCGCCGGAATCGAAGCGATGGTGTCGCGCACCTGTGTGTCCGGCACACGCAGATTGAGATCGAGGGCCGTCTTGAACAGCACCTGACGGTTCACCAGATCATCGAGCGTGGACCGGCGCGAGGCCGGTGTGTCGAGGAAAGAGGGGTCGACCCGCCCACCGAGTTGCTGGCGCAACTGATCGAGTGACTGCTGATGGGCGCGCTCCCACTGGGCGAACTGGATTTTTTCCCGGCCGACCTTGGCGACCGTGCCGGCATCGCCCGAGGGCGCGATGAGATCCCATGCACCCACGATGACAAACGACGGGATGATCAGCAGCAGGACGATCCCGAGGAACAGGCGCCGGTGGCGGCGTACGGATTCGAACATGTCGGCTGGATGAAAGAAATCAGGGGAATTGGCGGAGTGGACGGGGCTCGAACCCGCGACCCCCGGCGTGACAGGCCGGTA
>CAYYDO010000221.1:0-3042 GCA_964470595.1 uncultured Burkholderiaceae bacterium
GGGCAGTCCCTGATGCTGGACAACGGCGCGTTCTCTGCCAAGACCCGCGGCGCAGAGTTTGACTTGTATGGGTTCTACGCATGGATTGACCCTTTGCTGGATGGCGTTGTACAGACTGGCCCGCAGCCCACCCACCGCCTTGAGACCCTTCAGATTGAGCAGACCACGCGCGACAGCGCCCTGCAGAAAAGGCTCATAGAGACGCTGGTCCGGAAGAAAGAACGGCACATTCATCCATGATCGGGCGCGCGATGCAACCCGCGTCTGGTAGAAATCCGAGGCATCGAGCGCGCCATAGAGGAGTGCCGCTTTCTGCCGGTTTCGCTCGCCCATGGCGGCTGCTCCCCCGAGCGCATCGATCCACTCCAGCACCAGCCCGGTGAGATAGATGGCATAGGTGGGGGGGGTATTGAACATGGAGTCGTTGGACAACACCTGACGGTAATCGAAAACACTCGGGCAGGCCGCGGAAGCCGAGGGGACGCGCTCGAGAATCAGACGCTGATCGAGCACCAGGAATGTCAGCCCGGCAATGCCGAGGTTCTTTTGAGCGCCACCGTATGCGAGACCGAACTGCGAGAAATCCATCGGGCGCGAGAGGATGTTGGACGACATGTCCACCACCAGAGGAACGTCCGGGATGCCCAGGGCGGCCATGTCAGGCCACTCGCGGTACTCGACCCCACCGATGGTCTCGTTGCCACAGATATGCAGATAGGAGGTCTGCGGCCTGACCGACCAGGATGCGGGTGGCGGCACATCCAGAAAATCCGGCCCCGAGCTTGCGGCAACATGGATGTCGCCGTAGTGACCCGCCTCACGGATGGACTTCGTCGACCAATGCCCGGTATTGATGTAATCGGCCATGCCGCTCGCATTGAGCAGATTCATCGGCACCAGGGCGTTCTGTGCGGTTGCCCCGCCTTGCATGAAGAGTATGCGGTGGGTGTCGGGCAACTCCAGCAGACGGCGAAAATCGGCCATCACTTTCTCGAAGAGACCCTGATAGACCGCCCCCCGGTGCGTCATCTCCATGACGGACATGCCGCTGCCATGCCAGTCGAGCATCTCGTCGGCAGCACGCTGGAGCACCGGTTCGGGCAGAGTCGCCGGTCCGGCGGCAAAATTGTAGGGTCGGGTCGTCATGGTCGCGCACCGCTGGGCGAGGGCTGGCGACCCGCCAGGCCGATCGCTGCCGGCGGCTGGCAGGAATCAAAGGAAAAAGTGTACGTGAATCAGGGAAAAAGCAGAATCTTGGCCGACGCGGAGCGGCCGTGGTGCAGATCCGCAAATGCAGCATTGCCCTGATCCAGAGGACGCTCCTCGGTCCATGCCAGATCGCCAAAGGCGCCCTCGTCGAGTTTGGCCACAGTCGCCCGCAAATCCGCCGTCGAATAGGTATAGGTGCCCATCAGGGTAATCTCGGCCAGCGTCAACTTGCGCATATCGATCTCGCTGGACCAGTCCTGAAGACCGATATGCATGATCACGCCGCCCGGCTTGACGGCTGCGAAGGCCGATGTCCGGGTCACCGCTGCACCGACGGCATCGATGACGACATCGAAGGCGTTTTCAGCAGGCGCTGCCGCAAGGGGGTCCATGACCTCGCAGCCGACATGGCGCATGACCGACGCCCTCCGCAGGGCGTTGGTCTCGCTCAGCGTCAGGCGGCTCACACCATAGCTGCGCAGAAGCAGGCCACTGAGCATGCCGATGGCCCCACCTCCAATCACCAGCACACGGCACTCCTGAATCGGTCGTGTCAGCACCCGCATGATCAGCGCAATCGCATGCAGTGCGGTCGCTGCGGGCTCGGTCAGCGCAGCCACCCGGGCTGGCATGTCTGCGGGAATATCGATCAGGGATGAGGCCGGAATGCTCATGTACTCGGCAAACGCGCCGGGGCGGGTCATGCCGACCATGGTTCGATGACTGCACAGATTGTTGCGACCACTCACACAGTATTCGCAGTGGCCACATGTGATCAGGGGATTGCCGGTGAAACGGCGCCCCTCGGAGATACCTGCCGCTTGCGACGCCACCACGGTGCCGCAGAATTCATGCCCGAGCACCAGACCCGGCTTACGCCTTGGATCATGGCCGTGATAGGCATGGAGATCACTGCCGCAGATTCCCACAGCCTCGATCCGGAGCACCACCTCCCCGGAATCCGCCTCGGGCATGGGCCGCTCCTGAATCTGCACCTCCATGGGCTGGGTGTACACCAGTGCTCGCATCACCATTTCCCCCCTTGCGTTGACGATCGCCTAACGCGATGTATAGCCGCCATCCACCATGATCGTCTGACCGGTAATGTAGGCACTGGCATCGCTGGCCAGAAACACGGCAACACCATGCAGGTCGGACATCTGTCCGTTGCGCCCGATGCAGGTTTGCGCCGCATGCCGGGCTGCAAGCTCCGGATTGCTGAACACCGGTTCGGTCAGTGCCGTGCGAAAGAATCCCGGCCCGATGGCGTTGCAGTTGATGCCGTGTTGGGACCACTCCTGTGCCATGGCCCGCGTCAACTGCACCAGGCCGCCCTTGCCGGCGCCGTAGGGCGCACTGTTGGCGAACGCCCGCTGACTCTGCAGTGACGCCAGATTGATGACCCTGCCCCAGCCTTTGCGCTTCATCTCCGGCGCAAGAGCCTGGAGCAGAAAAAAAGGAGCGCCGAGGTGCAACGCCATATGCAACTGAAAGTGCTCGGGCGTGACCTGCATGTAGGGCTCGCGCAGATTCACCCCGGCCGCATTGACCAGGATATCCAGATCGGGATGGCGGGCTCGCGCCGCATCACCGCAATCGCGCGCCAACGCCATATCGGAGAGATCGGCCACCAGATGGTCGGCCCGGACTCCCTCGGCGCAGAGTGCTGCGCATGCTGAAACAAGTTCACTCTCCCTGCGGGCCACGAGGGTGACGGCTGCGCCCGCCAGGCCGAGCGCCCGGGCAATCTCGAGGCCGATACCCGCATTGCCGCCGGTCACCAGTGCATGGTGACCGGAGAGGTCAAAGAGATTCCGGATGGCGCCTTGCATC
>CAYYDO010000222.1:0-731 GCA_964470595.1 uncultured Burkholderiaceae bacterium
ATCATCAAGGCCGCAGGCGGTGGTGGCGGACGCGGCATGCGTGGGGTGCACACCGAGGCTGCCCTGAGCAACGCGGTCGCCACGACACGTGCGGAAGCAGGTGCGGCTTTTGGCAATCCCGAGGTCTACATGGAGAAGTTCCTCGAGAACCCCCGCCACATCGAGATCCAGATTCTTGCCGATCATTTCGGTAACGTGGTTCACCTCGGAGAGCGGGACTGCTCGATGCAGCGCCGCCATCAGAAAGTACTGGAAGAGGCCCCGGCCCCCAAGTTGCTGGCCCGCCTGCGCGACAAGACCGGGGAACGTTGTGCCGATGCCTGCCGGAGGATTGGCTACCGTGGTGCGGGAACCATCGAGTTCCTGTTCGAGAACAACGAGTTCTACTTCATTGAAATGAATACCCGTGTGCAGGTGGAACACCCTGTAACGGAGTTGATCACCGGAATCGATATCGTGCAGGAGCAGATTCGGGTCGCCAGTGGTCAGCGGCTTCGCTTCAAGCAAAAAGACATCCAGTTTCGGGGCCACGCCATCGAATGCCGGATCAACGCGGAAGACCCGTACAAATTCACCCCGTCACCGGGCCGGATCACCACCTGGCATGCACCCGGCGGTCCGGGCGTGCGCGTCGACTCGCATGCGTACAGCGGCTATGTGGTGCCGCCCCATTACGACTCCATGATTGCCAAAGTCATCGTCTACGGCGCTACCCGCGCACAGGCCATCGC
>CAYYDO010000222.1:741-2913 GCA_964470595.1 uncultured Burkholderiaceae bacterium
TCTCCGAGACAGTGGTCGAGGGTATCCAGACCAATGTACCCCTGCACCGCGAACTCATGCGAGATGCGAATTTCGTCGATGGCGGCACATCCATCCATTACCTGGAGCACATGCTGGCGGCCCGTGAGCGCGACCGCTGACCCCGCTGCCGTGATCCGCGAGATCGTCTTCGATACGGAGGCGGTGGACACGGACCGCATCTCCGATCTGCTGATCGAACTGGGTGCACTCCCGGTGGTGGTCGTGGGCGGGCAGGCCGACCCCGAGCGCGAGACACCGATCTTCGGCGAACCGGGTAGCTCCAGCGAGGTCCGGGCCTGGCCCCACTCCCGCATCGTTGTCCTGCTCGAACCCGGCACCGACCCTGTGACCTTCTGGCAGGAATTCTGCGCCGAGGATGAACGGTTTCTGGGCACCCCCAGAGAGACCCGCGTGATTGCCGATCGGGACTGGGTCAGCGAGACCCAGAGACAATTCACACCATTCGATCTGCCGGGCCGGTTGTGGGTCGGGCCCCACTGGCTCGAACCCCCATCGCATGCGACCACCGGTGTGGTCCTGCGTATCGACCCGGGCATGGCATTCGGAACCGGAAGCCATGCCACCACGCAGCTCTGCCTGGAGGCGCTTCTGAGCCTTCATGAATATCAACGCGGCCGCATGAACCCCACCCTGGGGGATGTACTGGATATCGGCTGCGGCTCGGGCATCCTCGCCATCGCAGCCGCCAGACTCGGGGCCGGCCGCGTGACGGCGGTCGATATCGATCCGCAGGCTATCGAGACCACGCATCGCAATGCGGTCATCAACGATGTCCGGATCGATGTTGGCGATGCGACTGCCCCGCTCGTTCCGGCTGATGTCGTCATTGCCAACATCCTGGCCCAGCCGCTAAGACTGCTGGCTCCCGCCCTGACGAAAGCCGTTCGACCGGGTGGCAGCATCATTCTCTCCGGCATTCTGGCGCGACAAGCCGATGAGCTTCTGAGCATCTATCGGCCACTTGCACCCCACCTGGAGCCGCTCTCCGTGATTCAGGAACGCGACGGCTGGGTGTGCCTGGGTACTCTGGGCAAACGCGCGGCAGGCCCGGCGATCGCGACACCTCAGCCCACTGCAACAGCACCACCCCTCGGGAGTATTTCATGAGCGTATTGATCAGCGGCTCGGTCGCATTCGACACCATCATGGTGTTCGAAGGACGATTCCGCGAGCACATTCTTGCCGAGCAGACGCATATGCTCAATGTGGCATTTCTCGCCCCCCAGATGCGGCAGGAGTTCGGCGGATGCGCTGCCAACATCGCTTACAGCCTTCGCGGGCTCGGCGAGGAGTGCACGATACTTGGCGCACTCGGCAAGGATGGGAAGGACTACCTGAACCGACTCACGCAACTCGGCGTGAATACCAGCCGGATACTGCTCGCAGAGGACTGCTACAGCGCGCAGGCATTTATCACCACCGATCTCGATGACAACCAGATCACCGCGTTTCACCCCGGTGCCATGGACCGGGCAGAGGCCGTGGGCATCGGGGAACTCCAGGGGAGCATTGCGATCGTGTCTCCAAACGGTAAAGGGGCCATGCTGCGCCATGCTGCCGAATGCCACGATCGGGGAATCCCCTTCGTCTTCGACCCAGGCCAGGCGATGCCCATTTTCAACGCCGAGGAACTTGCAATGTTCTGCCAGCGCGCGCGCTGGGTGGCCGTCAATGATTACGAGGGGCATCTGCTGAGCGAAAAACTGGGTACCACGACCGAGGATCTGGCCAGGTCTCTGCAAGGTGGCCTGATCGTCACCCGCGGGGCTCAGGGTGTGGATGTCTTTGAAAACGGCCAGTGCCGCCGGATCAACGGGGTCGATACCCAATTGCTTTTCGGTCATCTCCCGGTCGACCCCACAGGCTGTGGTGACGCATTCCGCAGTGGCCTGCTTTTTGGTCTCGCACATGGGGCCGGTCTGTTCGAGAGTGCGTGTCTGGGCAACCTGCTGGGTGCGACGAAAGTGATTCACCGGGGCGGACAGAACCATCTCATCGACCGCGGGGAACTTCTGGGCCATCTGGAGAATCTTTATCCGGATGCAGCGCGCAGTCTTGGTGATCGCCTGGTGTAGCGTCAGGTCATCCCGCTCCCACCCCGGTGCGTTGATGAGTAACCGGCCTGCACAC
>CAYYDO010000223.1:0-2858 GCA_964470595.1 uncultured Burkholderiaceae bacterium
GATCAATGTAACCTTCCACTGTTGTCACGGGTTGCGACTTCTGGATATCATCAGGATTCAGCCGCGCCGCCCCCTCAGGGTTGATTGTCCGCAGGTGTTCGATGACCTTCTTTCCATAGTCGTCGTCAGCGAGGCGGCTTTCGATCTTCAGATGCCAGAGCAGAGGGTTTGTGGGGGATTTTCCATGATGGGTCATCGTGCGCTCACAGCGGACCGACAAGCCTGGAATCGTCTCTGAATCGATAAAACCGCTTTCGGTCGCTCCAGGTTTCACATCAAAGCCAATCCAGCCCTCGACGCAGTTTCTCCAGGCCGTTGCCGCAGCCACGCCCATCATGCTCTGGCCTTTGGCGCTTCGGACTACCTCAAGCATCTGCTTTTTGGCCTCCTCGTTGGTCGGATCCGGGACATTTGTCCTCTCGAACACTTTCTCGAATGCTGAAACGATTTCCTTCACGTTGGCAACGGACTCGAAGCCACCCTGAGCGTTGATTTCGAGGCTGGAGGTCTTCCCTGCGACTGTGAGGGCCAGGAAGATCATGGGAGTCTGCTCGGCCGCCGTCAGCGCCTTGCCCTGGAATTCGACGACCCGTGCATTGGAATGCGTCACTGTCATCCCGCCTCCAGAGGCCCTTTGAATATCCAGATCATAGGCGAATTTCATCTCCTGCCCTCCACGCAGGACGCGCTCGGTGACTTCGGCATGACTTTTCTCCGGAAATTTAAAGCTCAATGGAAGCGCCTGGCCCATCAGAGGCGCTGCCATGTAACCGAACAGTGCCAAGGAGCAAATAATCTGCCGGCGGAAGAATGTGTGGTTCATGATCAGGAAAATGGAAGGTATCGTTAATCCCGCGATCCCGGCGTGATCTTCAAATCCACGCTCTTGCCATCGCGCTGCACGGTGATCGAGGTCTCTTTGCCGATTTTGAGATCGCCCATCACGTAGGTGTAGTCGTAGATGTTCGCGATGTCCTTGCCGCCGAGCTTGATGATGATGTCGCCGGCTTTCACACCTGCTTTCGCCGCAGGGCCGATGGGGGACACGCCGCTGAGTTTCACGCCTTTCGTATCTCCCTGAGCGTAATCCGGAATGGTGCCCAAGTAGGCACGCAGGCCGGTGCGCACGCCGGAGTTCTTCGGCGCTTCCATGGCGATGTAATCCGGCGCGGCGTCGGCGGTGGCGATGCCGCGGGCGATGAGTCCCATGAGCTTGGTGATCTTCGCGGCGTTCGGGTAGTCGATCTTCTCCGCGGTGTCGCTTGGCATGTGATAATCCGCATGCGAGCCGGTGAAGGCATTCAGCGTGGGGATGCCCTTCAAATAGAACGCGGTGCTGTCCGTCGGCAGATGCGCATCGTTTTGCGTGGTGATGGGCAGACCGATGGGGGCGTTGCGTTTTTCGATCTCTTTTGCCCAAAGCGAACTGCTGCCGCGGCCCTGGAGCACAAGCGCCTTCTGGAAACGGCCGATCATGTCCATGTTCAGGCAAGCGGCGAACATGCCGGTGAGCTTCGCGTTGGCGTCGCCTTTGATCATCTTGGCGTAGGCTTCGACAAAGTGATTGCTGCCGAGCAATCCTAGTTCCTCACCGCTCCACGCGGCGAAGATGATGTCGCGCTTCAGCGTGAGCTTGCCCTGCTTCTTCAAATCGGCCAGCCACTGGGCGATTTCGAGCACGCCACCGACGCCGCTGGCATTGTCATCGGCACCGTGGTGGATTTTGTTCACCTCATCGCCCTTCGCACGCGAGTTCGAGCCGCCGCTGCTGCCGAGATGGTCGATGTGGGCAGCAACAATGAGCGGCGAGACATGTGGATCAGGCTGCTGGCCGTAAGGCAGCACCGCGAGCACGTTGCGGCCCTTTTTCTTCTCCTGCTGGATCACGATGTTCGCCGCGAGCGTGCCTTTGCAGTCGATGCCGCCCATCAAATCGCCGGTGTCGAGCTTGTCCTGGAGTTCCTTGAGCGTCTTGCCGGTGCCCGCGAGTAATTTGTCGCCCACCGCATCGGTCACGCTGATCGCTGCGATGCCGCTGGAGGCCAGCGAGGCGTCAAAGGTCATCGGCGCGAGTTGCTGCACGACTTTGGAGTTTGGTCCGCTGACCACGATAAGGCCGCGTGCACCCTTTTGCCGCGCCGTGAGTGCCTTGTAGCGCAGGCTGGAGTAACGGCTGAGTTCATTGCGCCGCTCCTGCGTGATGCCTTCCGGCAAATAGCGGAACACGAGCACCCATTTGTCCTTCACATCGAGATGCGCGTAGCTCGAATAGGTCTCGATGGAGGCCGATTCAGGCGTTTCGATGCCGTAACCGGCGAAGACGATCTTGGCGGCATCGACTTTGCCGTTTTGGGAGAAGGAGAGGGGTTTCCAGTCCAGCTCCACTTTGAGTTCTGCATCGCCAAGAGACAGTTTGTTGCCTTCTCCGAGAGCGACACCCGCGGTGAAGTCAAAGTTGTCGAAGTAAGTGTTGTCATCGCCAAACGGCGTGAGGCCGATCTGCTTCGCCACATCGGCGAAATACTGCGTGGCGAGCTTTTCGCCCTCCGTGCCCGTCATGCGGCCACCGAGCTCGTCGGAGGCGAGATAGGTGATATGGGCTTTGAGATCGGTTTCGGTGATTTCGGCGCTGGTGGGGGGTGTTTTGACCGGACTGACATTGGTGACTGAATTGACGGTTTGGGTGAGTCCGAGAGCGACGCGAGCATGATCATGATCCCAATCCGCGATGAAAATCTGGCTTTGGCCGCCGCTGGCGCGTCCGCTGGTCCACGAGAGCTTTTTGCCATCGGGTGAAAACACCGGCAGGCCGTCGAAGCCATCAGTGTTCGTCACGCGGACTGGTGCATGCTTGCCGG
>CAYYDO010000224.1:0-2826 GCA_964470595.1 uncultured Burkholderiaceae bacterium
CTGCCACGGAGAACTCTACCGACTGCGTCCATCCAACCCAGCCCGGCTGACGGCGTACTATCTGTGGATGTCGTTTGGTGGAGCCTGCGGGGGGCTATTCGTCGCTCTCGTGGCAACGCATGCATTCAACGACTTTTTCGAGTGGCCCATAGGGTTGGCTGCTGCCGCAGCACTATGTGTCGTGGTGATCCAGCGCGAGTTTGGCGATCGATTCAGAAGCATCAGGGTTTTCTCGCCTGCAGCCCTCGGAGCAAGGCGACTGACATCCTGGACGGCAATCACAGTCTGTGCAGCCCTTGCCTTCTGGGGGGATAACCCCCTGCGAAATGATGCGTCAAGGGATTCGATCGACACGAACCTGGACCAATCACGCAATTTCTACGGGGTGGTGGCAGTGGTGGAACGACGATTCCCTGATGATCCTCAGAGGGACCACCGGGTATTTTTCAGCGGACAGGTGATCCACGGCATTCAGCCACTGGCGCCGGATCTGCTGAAACGGCCTGCAAGCTATTACGATCGCCACAGCGGCATTGGCGAAACACTGGAGTACATGAAGTCTCGAAAGTCATCACTGGATGTCGCCATCACGGGCCTCGGAGCAGGGACAGTCGCACTCTATGCACGACCATCCGATCGTTACGACTTTTTTGAAATCAATCCTGAGGCCGAGCGGATCGCCCGAGGGTGGTTCACATTCCTGTCCGACTCACCGGCAAAGGAATTGCGTGTCCTGATCGGCGATGCTCGCCTCACATTCGCGCAGTTGCCCCAGGAGAAGCAGTACGACATGATTCTCCTGGCCGCATTCAGCGGCGGCTCGGTCCCTGTGCACCTCCTCACCCGCGAGGCATTCAGCGCCTATGCCAGGCACCTGAAACCCGACGGCTTCCTGGTAGTCAACATCACCAACTCCTATCTGAATCTGTATCCGGTCGTTCAACGGCAAGCCGATGCACTCGGAATGATGGTGCGCAGTCGTTTTCAGGAGCGGGACTCCGAACGATTCATATTTCAGAACCATTACATGATCCTGACGCGGGATGCGGAATACATCCGCACACATCCATCGAGTTTCCGACCCTTGCGCGATGCACAGGGCCGGGTCGTCGGCAATGCGCCAACCGAGCTGCCAGGAGTGGGCCTTTGGACCGATAGTTTCAGCAGTATCACACCGCTGGAGTGGCGCGACTAGTTCAAGTCCACTAGAGGACTTCCCTGGGCTGTTGCAACGCAGGATTGACAGCGTCGACGCGCAGGCATACCGTCTCCCTAACTGCTATAGAGGAGTTGGTATGCCCCGTGCAATTGTTCTGAATCCGAATGACAATGTGGCAACGCTGATCGATGCCGCAGACGCTGGCGTGAGCTGCACATTGCAGGGCGAGGCCACCGGCACTGTGACACTGCGTGCTGCCATTCCCTTTGGTCACAAGGTCTGTGTCAAAGCCACACCCGCGGGTGGCGACATCCTCAAATACGGGCAGGTTATCGGACAGGCGTCCAGGGATCTGGTTGTCGGTGAACATGTCCACACTCACAACATCGAATCCGCACGCGGTCGGGGCGACCGGGCAGGAGATCACGCATGAGTACAAGCTTTCTTGGATACCGGCGTCCGGTTGGTGCCGCTGGCGTGCGCAACTGGGTGGCCGTCATCTCCATCATGGACAACTGCAATCCGGCCACCCGGGCCATCTGCAACGCTGTGGACGGAACAGTTCCTGTCACCACACTCTTCGTACGCGGCCAGTATGGTCACGACCTTGAGGTATCGCTCAACACCCTCGCGGGTATGGGACGTAATCCCAACATCGCCGCCGTCCTGCTGGTCGGCCTCGAGGAAGGGACGACGGAAGAGGTTGCCCGCCGCATCCGCCCCAGCGGCAAGCCAGTTGAATCGGTGACGTTGCAGCCCAACGGAACGATCAATGTGATTGCCGAGGGTACCCGCAAGGCGCTGAAACTGGCGCTCGATGCGTCGCGACTGCGGCGCGAGCCGTGCCCGATGTCCGATCTCCTGATTGGCGTGGAGTGTGGCGGCTCCGACACAACCTCGGGACTGACATGCAACCCGACGATCGGTGCGATGGCAGACCGTCTCATCGACGACGGAGGCTCGGTGATCATCTCCGAGACGTCCGAGTTCTTTGGCGCCGAGCACTTGTTTGCGCAGCGTGCAGTCAATGCAGAAGTGGCCGCCGCCTTCACCGATGCCGTGCTGCGCCTGGAGCAGGAGGCCATCAGTCGCGGTATGGATATCCGGGGTACCAACCCGACACCAGACAACATTCGTGGAGGTCTCTCGACAATCGAAGAGAAGGCACTTGGCGCCATGGCCAAAGCCGGCACCCGGCCTCTTTCCGGTGTGCTCACCTACGGAGAAGCGCCCAGGAACAAGGGGCTGTATTTCATGGACGCGCCAGCCCCTGCCGTCGAGAACCTGACCGCGTTTGCAGCCGCCGGCTGTCAACTGATCTTTTTTGGCACCGGTGTGGGTAACCCGATCGGCAACATGGTGTCACCGACCGTAAAGGTATGCGGTAATGTGAATACGCTTCGCACCATGGCAGACAACATCGATTTCGACGCCTCGGAGATTCTCGAAAGAGGCGCGAACGCTGCAGCCCTAGGAGAGCGGCTCTATGGATTCGCGATCGATATCGCCTCGGGCACACGCACCACAAGCGAACTTCTCGATGTACGCGAAACCGCCATCAGCCGGTTCGCACCCACCATCTGATCGAACCGCCGGGACACGCCCTTATCCCCCTTGATATGCGAACCCATACTGTAATGACCAAGGTGGAGCGCGTATGCGAAATC
>CAYYDO010000225.1:0-1088 GCA_964470595.1 uncultured Burkholderiaceae bacterium
GTGCTGCATTACGGAAAGCCCGGAACCGGCGTCGAGCTGCGTCCGGGCATGACCTTCACCATCGAACCCATGATCAATGCGGGACGCCCGGAAATCCGTGAACTCGCCGACGGCTGGACCATCGTCACCAAGGATCACAGCCTCTCGGCGCAGTGGGAACATACCGTGCTGGTCACCGAGACCGGGGTCGAGGTGCTGACCGTCTCGGAAGGAAGCCCCGATCGTGACCGACAGCCCGCTGCAGCCGCCACCAGCTGAGCCCTCCCGCCAGGATCCGGCGCCCGCCGGCGCAGGCGCCACCGCACCTGCCGTCCATGCGGCACCGCTGGCCGAACTTCGCGATGCCCTGCGTGCGGCCCGTGCCGACAATGCCGCCGCCTGGACGTCTGGCGCCCGCCCCGCCCCACTGCTCAGGCAACTCGCGCGCAGCGTCGATGGGGTGCTCACACGCCTGTGGCAGGACCACGGCTTTGCCGGCGCAAGCCTGGTGGCAGTGGGTGGCTATGGCCGTGGCGAGCTCTTTCCGCATTCCGATGTCGATCTGCTGATCCTGATCCCGGATGGCACGACAGAGTCGATGATTGCCAGCCCGGCCGAGCGCCTGGTGTCGGCGCTGTGGGATATCGGTCTGGATGCCAGTCACAGCATCCGCACCCTGCAGGAATGCATGGAGGGCGCCGCCGGCGACCTGACCATTGCCACCGCCCTTCTCGAGGCACGCTGGATCGCCGGCCCCAAGGCACCGGTGCGCAGACTGCGGCAGTCATGGTTCGAGTGCATGGATGTGCAGGATTTCGCCCAGGGCAAGCTGCTCGAGATGCAGCAGCGCCACGGACGACACCAGGACACGCCCTACAGCCTGGAGCCGAATTGCAAGGAGAGCCCCGGCGGGCTGCGCGATCTGCAGATCCTGCGCTGGGTCACCACGGCCTTCGGTCTCTATCATGACTGGGGCGGCCTGGCCCATCGCGGCCTGATCACCGATCGCGAGGCGCGCGAGTTGCGCAAGAGCCAGCATCTGCTGCAGATGATCCGCGGCCATCTGCATCTGGCTGCGGGCCGTGGCGAGGACCGCCTGGTCTTCGATC
>CAYYDO010000225.1:1098-2304 GCA_964470595.1 uncultured Burkholderiaceae bacterium
CCGTCGCCGCGCGTCTGGGCTTCGAGCCGACCAGCGGACGACGTGCCAGCGAGATGCTGATGCAGCGCTACTACCGCGCCGCCAAGGCCATCCTGCAGATCAGCTCGATGTTGCTCGCCAACCTCGAACCGCGACTCTTCCCCTCGGCAAGCATGTCGGGCTCGGCCGAACCACGGCCGATCAACGACGAGTTTCAGGAGGTCTACGGCCTGCTCGACATGCGCGATCCCCAGCTCTTTGCGCGCCGTCCGCAGGCCATGCTCGAGGCCTTCCTGATCGTGGAGCAGCACCCCGAGATGCGCGGCATGTCGGCACGCACCATGCGGGCGCTGTGGAACCACCGCGACCTGATCGATGCCGCCTTCCGTCGGGAGCCCCGCAACCGCGCCCTGTTCCTGTCGATCTTCCAGCAGCCGCAGGGCATCGTGCGCTGCCTGCGCCTGATGAACAATCTGGGCATCCTCGGACGCATGCTGCCGGTGTTCCGCAAGATCGTGGGCCAGATGCAGCACGACCTGTTCCATGTCTACACCGTGGACCAGCACATCCTTCAGGTGATCCGCAATCTGCGCCGCCTGACCATGGATGAGCATGCCCATGAGTTTCCGCTGTGCAGCCGCCTGATGGCCGAGTTCCACTGGCCTTGGGTGCTGTATGTCGCGGCGCTGTTTCATGACATCGCCAAGGGCCGCGGGGGTGATCACTCGGATCTCGGCTGCATCGAGGTGCGCCGCTTCGCACGCCAGTACGCCATCGATGCGGACACTGCGCGCCTGCTCGAGTTCCTGCTGCTGCGCGCGCCGTGCGGTGATGTCCTGCAACGCACCCAGCAACCGCACGGGGCGTTCGCCGGCGAGCTCCACGTGCCCGACCGCGCGCACCCAAATGCGCTGTCCGTCGGCGCGCACGAAAGGCAGCTCCAGGTCCCAGCCGGTGCCCTCCTGCATGCCGCGCTCCACCGCGGCCTGCATCAGCGGCCGCGCCTCGGGCGCGTAGAAGCCGATCGCCTCTTCCACGGTGGCACGATGGCCGGGCGGCACGCCGTGGATGCGGCAGGTCTGGTCCGACCAGACCATCTGCCCCTGCGCGAGCTCGAGCACCCAGCCGCCCACGTCGGCCAACGCACCGGTGCCGTCCGGGCTGTTGTCGTCCACGACGAGGATCTGGAGGGCGCCAAAGACGGCGGAGGCGATGCCGAGGTTGAAG
>CAYYDO010000225.1:2314-2793 GCA_964470595.1 uncultured Burkholderiaceae bacterium
GGGGTGCGCGTGAGCACCCGACCACTGTCGAGCACCCACACCCAGTGCCCGTCGCGATGGCGCATGCGCGTCTCGCATTCGTACATCTCGAGCTCGCCCGCGAAGTGCCGGTGCAGCAACTCGAGTGCGCGACTCAGGTCCTCGGGGTGGCAGCGCTCGGACCATGACTTCAACAGCTGCGGCTCGAGCTCTTCGCGCTGGTAGCCCAGCATGCGGGCCCAGGCCTCGTTGAAGCGCGTCTCGTTGGTCTGGCCGTTCCACTCCCAGGTGCCGGCGCCGGTGGCCTCGATGATGGCGCCCAGGCGGTGGCGCTCCTCGGCCAGCAGCCGCTGCTGCGCCAGGCGCTGGGTCACGTCCTCCACGCAGCCGACGAAACCGGTGACCTCGCCGTCGGCGCCCACCCTTGGTCTCGCGATACTGAGCGCGCAAAGCCATAAGGCCAGGCATTTCCTTCTCGGCCAGAATAATTTCTTGTCGAC
>CAYYDO010000226.1:0-2766 GCA_964470595.1 uncultured Burkholderiaceae bacterium
AAATAGGCAGAGTCCTGGTGCCAGGAGACATATCGGGGGTCTCGTCCGTTCTTGGCAAAAATCGACGAGCCGAACAACAGAATGTTGGGGCCGATCAGATCTTCCACCACATCCAGAATCTCTGGGCGTCGTGCCAGATCCACCAGCCACGGTGCACTCAGGTGGGCCTTGATTTTCAGTGTGTGATTTGCATCACCACCGGCGGCTGCCTCATAGGCCTCGATACGCTGGCGACACAGAGCAGCCTCCTCTGGTGTCATCGCGGTGAAAGGGAAAAGATATCCCTGCGACTTGAAGTGGGCGATCTGATCCTGGCTGAGTTTTTTGGGCATGGCGTGTGGTCTCCTGTCTGAACGGATTCAATTCTTCATCATGCGCAGATCGGCCTGACGGACATCCTTGGGAAAAAGAACAACGGGCTTGCCGCCCTGCACCTGGATGATGGGCAGGTTACGCGTTGAGTTCATACCGTCTTCGCGAAAGCGGATCGGGCCATAAAAGGTGTTGATCTGAAGTTCGGTCAGTGCCTTGCGAACACGATCCCGATCCAGGCTTCCTGCCTTTTCGATTGCTTTTTGCAGGGTGATCAGTGCAGCCGCAGATGAGGCGTGCACATAGTCGGGGTCCTGTCCGCCAGCTTTACGGATGGCATCGGCGAACACCTGCGTGCTGCCGAACACATCGTCACCCTTGTAGGGAATCGAGGAGTGCCACCAGGTGGCGCTGCTGACGTTTTCGGCAAGAGGCCCGAGGCTATCGACAAACTCCCGGTACGCTGGCCCGGTGATCATGGTGATGATGGGTGCTTCGACTTTCAGGTCGTGCATCTGTTTGCGAAAGAGCACCAGATCCTTGGTATAGCCCGTGACATAGACCCAGTCCGGCGCTGCTGCCTTGATGGCAAGAATCGCACTGGCGTGATCGAGGGTGTTCACGGGGTACAGGCTCTGGTGCACCACCTGAAAACCGTATTTGGTCGCCGAGCCGGCCATCAGGTTGGCCATCGCCTTTGGAAAGACATCGTCACGTCCCACGATCGCAATCCGTTTGACTTGCGGGGCGCGCTCCTGAACGACTCCGTACATGGAATCCACCAGGCCCGCACTGGGCGCAAGGGTGCCGAAGAGATTCTTGTAGCCCTGGTTATGCACCGGTTCCGCGGATGCCACAGCGATGACCGGTACCCCGTACCGTTCCGCCACGCCGGCCACCACTTTGGTGTGACCCGAGCCAAAGGGTGCGGTCATGAAGTGCACCTTGTCATCGGTGATCAGTTTCTCGGCAAGTTGTATGGCACGCTGCTCATTGGTCTGGTAGTCGTACACCACCAGTTCCACTTTCATCTTCTTGCCACCGACAGTGATTCCACCTGCCGCATTGATGCGTTCAAGCCAGACCATGTAGGCGGTCTGCTGTTTTTTGCCCTCGTCTGCAAGACCGCCAGACAACGCCAGGGGCGCGCCGATCTTGATGGTCTGGGCCGATGCGAGTGCCGCGAGCCCGAAGAGCATCATTGCGAGCAGGAGACCGATGACGTCACGGATGAACAGGGGGGATTGCCAGAGAGATACACCTGCGGGATTACGCGAAGGGCGAAGTTGCATGGGCTTCTCCTGTCAGGAGGCAGAGGAAGAATCAGGTTAAACCCTCCGTGTGCAGTCAGCAACTGTTGCTTGTAATCGCGTCGGATTCAGGTTCCCCAGATGCGGCAACGGGAGTCTCATCGCGGAGCATCTGACCGCATCATCTGGCATGAAAGATGCTTCGATAGCGCTTGACGTGATGTTTATTGCTACGGGGAAACAAATTTGCCGGCCCAGCAGGAAGCAGGGCCTGCAACTTTTGCCGTTGGGGAGTTGTAAAAAGTGGGGACGTGGCATTTTTTGTCATGCGTTCAACGCGGAGGCATTCCCGCGTGCTCGAGAGGGCGTGCTTGCCATACGCGTCGTATCGGACTGTGGATGACTGGATCAGTTGGATGGATCAGATGGATAAACTGTTTTTTCGTAACCACCGTAACTCGAAATTGATAGTGGAATTCCAGGCGATGGTGATGCGCGATCCATTCCAAGGTTCACATCTCGTTCATCACGAAATGAGGTCTCAATGTCTTTCATCACGAAACTGACAACCACCCAGGTCGCCGCCCTGAGCACCTCCACGATCGCAGGCCTTTCGGTCAGCGATACGGTGGCCTTTTCCACAGCCCAGATCGCGGCCCTGTCATCGGCCCAGCTCGGCGCTTTTGGTACCACGCAGGTGCGTGCCATGAAGACAGCTCAGATTGCGGCCATCGAGACGGCGGATCTGACCGGATTCAGTTCCGCACAATGGGCCGCTCTGAACTCGGCTCAGGTTGCAGCTCTGACCACGGCTCAGGTGCAGGCCATGGACTCTGATGATGTCGCCGCCCTCGCCATCTCGTCGATTCGTGGCCTGACCACCGCTCAGATCGTGGCGTTGGCAACCGAGGATGTGGCGGCGCTCTCGACAGAACAGGTAAGGGGGCTGACATCAACCCAGTTAGGCGCCTTCGAGACGGCAGATCTCACAGCGATGACGACGGCGCAGTTGGCTGTGCTTGGTTCCACCCAGGTAGTTGGCCTGACCACGGCGCAGATGGTGGCACTCGAGTCCGCCGATCTCGCTGCGTTCACCACAGCGGCGATTCGTGGACTGACGACTGCGCAGCTTGCGGCCATCGAGACTGCGGATCTGGCGGGTTTTGCCTCGAACCAGTGGGCGGCATTCACGTCGGGTCAACTG
>CAYYDO010000227.1:0-2765 GCA_964470595.1 uncultured Burkholderiaceae bacterium
TCTTTGTGGGTCTGTCGACGGGTGGCATCGTCAATGCCGACCACATCAGGACCATGAACCGCAATCCGATCGTGTTTGCAATGGCCAATCCCGTACCGGAAATCATGCCGGAGGAGTCACGAGCCGGCGGAGCCGCAATCATCGCCACAGGTCGCTTCGACTATCCGAACCAGTGCAACAATGTTCTTGCCTTTCCGGGGCTCATGCGCGGCGCACTGGACACAGCAGCTACCGAAGTAAGCGAACCCGTTTGCCTCGCTGCGGCGAGGGCTATTGCAGCCGATGTTTCCGATTCTCAATTGACGTTGGATAATATTCTGCCTACACCCCTGTCAGAATCACTCTATGCCAGTGTTGCGGAATCAGTTGCAAACACCATCATTGAACTCGGTCTTGCCCGACGATTCCCGGCAAGAGGCGAAGTATTCGACAAGACCAATCGCTACCGACGAGCGGTGTCATGGCGGCTGAGGCAACTCAAAGAGGACTGCTTCCCGGGTTAGTTACATGGTGGTGAGGCTGGTCGATATCGCCAGAGCCGCCGGCGTATCCAAGGCCAGCGCCTCCCGGGCGCTCTCCAACCCGGGGCGCGTCAGCAGCAAGACGAGGCAGCTGGTCGAAAAAGCGGCACATGATCTGAATTACGTCTCAGATGGGGTCGCGCGCGCGCTCTCCGAGAGACGCACACGCACTGTCGGTGCAGTGGTTCCCACGCTTGAAAATGCCATATACGCCATCTCCATGCAGGGACTGGAACGGGAACTCGCCCGCTACGGGTACACCCTCCTCATCGCATCGCATCAGTTCAGCCTGCAGCAGGAGATCACAGCAGTCACGTCGCTGATCAGTCGGGGCGTGGACGCGATTGCGCTGGTGGGTCTTCTGCACAAGCCACGCACTTTCGCATTGATCCGCAACGCCGGGATTCCCTATGTGTGCAGTTGGAATCTGCGAGGCCGGACACAAACGAACCGAGCCATAGGCTTCGATAACCGCGAAGCGGCGGGGCTCCTTGCCCGACATCTCATCGAACTTGGTCACCGCCGCATTGGCGTTATCTCGGGAATACTGCGCGGAAATGACCGCGCGACTGACCGGGTAAAAGGTATCGAGGAATGCCTGAGGACGAACCGTCTTCAGCTTGATCGTGACCTTCTCATTGAAAAACCTTATGCCCTGTCCGAGGGGCGTGATGCGATGACAACCTTGTTGTCGAAACGACATCCACCGACCGCAGTGATGTGCGGGAACGACATTCTCGCCATCGGCGCCCTGACAGGAGCCACAAAACTGGGGGTACGAGTACCCGGTGATGTGTCGATCACGGGTTTTGACGATATGGAAATCGCATCACTGATCCAGCCCGCCCTTACAACGATCAGATTGCCAATGTTCGATTTGGGCGTGAACGTTGCAGACTTTTTGCTCTCTGAACTTGGAGAAATCAACCGATCGTTCTCTCACAGACTTGAATTCGAGTTGATGGTGCGTGAATCAACCGGACCAGTTCAGGAAACTGATCGCGGCAAGCCACGGCCCCTGTCAGCCAGAATCCGCGCCAGGTAATCGATGAAAACGCTCACCCGATGGGGGATGTAGCGATTGCTCGGCAGGAGTGCGTAAATGCCGAGGGGATCGCATTCGAAGCCCGGTAATACGGCGCGCACCTCGCCACGCTCCAGATAGGGCGCGAGTATGAAATCCGGTTGCTGCGCAAGGCCCATGCCGCGTGCCGCTGCTTCGGTCAGTAGCACCCCATTGTTGGCGACAAGCCGCCCCCGAACCGGAACCTGAACACTACGGTCTGCGTCTTGATAAGACCACTGACTCGCTACTCCCTGGCGCGAATAGATCAGGCACTGGTGATGCTGAAGATCGCGCGGATGCAGAGGCTCTCCGAAGCGGGCAAGGTAATCGGGCGAGGCGACCGTCAGCAGCCTGCAACTGCCGAGTCGACGCACGATATCGCCCTGCGCGAGTTCGGATGTGATCCGTATCGCCATGTCGAGCCCCTCACCGATCAGATTCGCCCGCTGATCGGTGAGATCCATGACCAGTTCGATGTGAGGATGCTCTCTCGCGAATTCGAGCAGTGCGGGAAGCAACTCCTGCAGGCCGAAACTCAGTGGCAAGCCAACCCGAATTCGACCACGCAGAGCGGACCCTTCCTCTCCAAGGCTCGACTCCGCCGCATCGACCATGTTCAGGATGACCCGGCATTTCTCGAGATATGCCGACCCGGCCGTCGTCAGGGTGAGACTGCGTGTGCTGCGCGTAATCAGCTTGGTACCGAGGTGTCTCTCGAGAGCGGAAACTTGTCGGGTCACCACCGAACGGGCCACCTGCAACTGATGCGCCACGGCAATAAAACTGCCCGCCTCGGCCACCTTGACAAACAATTGCATTGCATTGAGTCGGTCCATTGTTGCTGATTATGCAACAAAGTAAACCATATACAGGCCTTTTTCCGGTCTCAATTGCGCCCTAGAGTGACAGTCATGCACACCACACGACCCATCCTCTTCGTTCCGCACGGTTCGCCCATGTTTGCGCTGGAACCAGGAGCCGCCGGAGCCGCCATGTCGGCGATCGCCGCAGGGATCAGCAGACCCCGCGCCATTCTGGTGATCAGCCCCCACTGGGAAACGGACATTCCCGCAGTCGGCACCGCAACCCGGCTGGACACCATTCACGACTTCCACGGCTTCGATCAGCGCCTCTACGACATCCAGTATCCGGCTACCGGTTGCCCGGAGGCCGCCGCA
>CAYYDO010000228.1:0-1679 GCA_964470595.1 uncultured Burkholderiaceae bacterium
CTTCCTTGCTGAAGCGGAGGCGGCGAGTGCTTATAACGCCCTGCTGGATGAACTGCTCGATACTGTGATTCCGAACCTTGCGCGTTTCCCCGGCATGGGAGGCGCCTTCCTCAGTAGAAAGGTCGGTTCTGTCGAAACCACGAATGCCCAGGCCACCTTGCGGACGAAGCTGGCTGCATTGGTCAGCGATCCGGCCGAACTGCGCGAGTACATCATGGATCACTATCTGGTGCTGTACGCGCAGATTGGCGGACATATTTATCTGTTGTCGATCAAGCATCATCGGCAGCTGTCGTTTGACTTCCCGGCGCACTGGAGCACACCTTCGGTGAAGTCATAGTCTTCGTTTTCAAGCGCAATTCAGAATCGAACCGTTTTTACTCGAGTGTAATGACCCAGCGGTCTTTGCACAGGTCAGATCGACCAGAAATGGCTCGACTGCGATTACAAGTTTGAGCATGAATGCTTTGGCGTGGTCATGGGGTGACCAGTAATGAATCCCGCCGCACAAACACCACCATGAACAACACGATCTACTACCTCCCCGGACATGGCGGCAGGTTGGCGAGCGGCCTGGGTGAGGCGCTGACGGCTCGGGGGTTTGACATCGCTGGTCGCGAGACACGAGATGACTTCAGAGCGCTTCCCTTTTCCGAACAGGTGTCGCTTGTTACCAACGATCTGCAAACCACTTTCTGGAATCCCGATTCGCGCGTCATCGCGAACTCATTCGGCGCATATCTCTTCCTGCATGCGCAGGCCTCGATGATGTCCTTCCCGGGGCGCGTGCTGCTCCTGTCGCCAATTAATCAGAGGATTGGCAGAGCGTTCCCGATAACGTGAAGCAATTCGGCATCGCCACCGGAATTCCAGTCACGGTGGTGGAGAGTGCAGGGCATATGCTCCCCAAAGCGTATGTCGGTCGGCTCCTTGATGATTGGCTGACCCGCGTGATTTCGCGGTAGTGTCCGACATGTTCTCAGGCGATGTGAGTGCGTTCAAACGCTGGCTTGAAATCGTTGATTTCCCGCGCCGGCAGACCCACCTCTGAAGAGCTTGCCACATCTTTCCATCCCCTCACTGCCGAGATCACCTCGTCGACGATCGTCTGCGCCTGTATCTGCGACAACTCAAAGCGGGCAGCTTGCCCCATCAGCTGCGCGATGGAGGTGATCGGGCCGCTGTCTTCACTGAGCCAAGTCTTGGACTCTGGATCCTTGTCAGGAAACGGGTTCAGATCGAAGGCCGGAGACAGTCGCCACAGGTTTTTCCCGCTGTAAAGGAACCCGATGTTCTGCAGGTGGTCATCCACATTAGTGATCAGGTGGTTGAACACCAGCCGCCGCCACAACTGTCGGGCGTCGCGGACAAAGTTCTCGCACTTGGCACGCATCACATCGATGATTTCCGTATAGGAGTGCTCGTCATCGCGCCTGGCCTGCAACAGCGTGGCTCCCGAGATGTAAGGGATTCGATTCTGTTCAGGCGTCCGATCAAAGCGGCGAATCATGGCCACCGGCTGGTCCTCCACCATCACGATCCGCGCCAAAGCGCTGTCGATACCTGCCAGCTTGGCCAATCGCAGTGCCAGTACCTCGCCGCGAGTCACGGAGCGCTCATCGTTCACGCTGGGGAACTTACCCAGGGACAAGGAGCCGTCAGAATCCAGGATGGTGCAC
>CAYYDO010000228.1:1689-2727 GCA_964470595.1 uncultured Burkholderiaceae bacterium
TGTGCCTTTGCCCTGGAGGTACGCCAGATCGTCGGCTGTTTCCTGGCTCATTTCCACCGCGTGGGATGCGAGCAGAATTTTTTCCAGCTCCAGGAGTGCGGGTGTGGAGCGGGCCCCATTGGCTACGCTGCGCAGGTAATGTCCTTTCTCATCGCGCAGGCGTAGTGCACCCACGCGGCTGAAGTCATCCACGCAGGCGAGGTAGTCCGCTTCGGTCAGTGTTCCGAGGGACGCCTCTTCGGCGCGGGCTCTGGCGTGGGCGCGTGCGATGACCCGTCTGCCCCAGGCATCTGGCTCGGTGTCGGCCAGGGCCAAAAAGAAGCAGGTGTCGTTCTGGGTTGGCGGCTTGCGAAGTTGGTAGCCGCTTTGCCGTTGGAGGTCGGGGGAGATATCGAAGCACTGGGCGTCCGCGAGCCACTCTTCGCTGTAGGCGAACTGAGAAAACTCCCGTTGGCCGTCTCTGACGAAGATGAGTCGCCCGAGTGGCTTCTCTGCCTTGCCCAGACAGACGTCGAACTGGATACGAGTGGACGCCTGCTTTGAGGTGGATCGTGAGGGCATCAAAACGCTCCCGACTCCGGCGTCTTGCGGGGCTTGCGTACTCGCTGGGGCAACATCTCATCCATCAAGGTCAGGCCAATGGTGTCTTGAGGTGTGTCGAGCAACTGATCGAGTTTGTCGAGTTCACCGAACACCTGGAGGGCTCGGGCGAAGTGAACCAGGGCAGTGCCTGGATATCCCGCCTCCATTCTCCGCACGGTATTGGCGGAGCTGCCAATGCGTGCTGCCAAGTCGTGTTGCGTCAGATGTCTGCGCCGACGCGCGAGCGAGACCGCCTGACCCAGGCGGGTTAGGCTGCGCACGACGGGCAGTGGTGGAGGGGAGGTGGTTTTCATTTACAGCGCAGTTTAAGATGTTTTAAAGTATTTAAGCAATCATAAATAGCGTTTTAAAAAGAAACCTGGCACTCAGACTCCGGCACACACTACCGCCCCCAAATCTGCCTGATCCACCCAGAGGCGCTGACCAGCGTGATTC
>CAYYDO010000229.1:0-2710 GCA_964470595.1 uncultured Burkholderiaceae bacterium
CCTGAATCTTTATGATGGCGCCGCCACGACCATGGCCATCGGCGGACTCACCTTGATATTCGTTCAAAGTGCGCCCTCCGCCGACAGGGGTCGCGCACCATGAGCAAAACGCTTTCGATCTGGCAGTTCCCGCTCTTTTCCGATCTGGAAGAGTCGGACATCATGATGCTGTTGCAGCACTCCGAAACGCGACATCACAGGACAGGCAGCATTGTTTTTCGCGAAGGTGATCAGCCCGACGGGCTTCACATCGTGCTCTCCGGGGAACTCCAGTTCTATGTCTCCGGTCCGGGCGGAAAAAAGAAAGTGATCGGGTCGGCCAAGGAAGGCGATTACGTGGGTGAGTTCAGTCTGCTTGATGGCCTGCCCAGATCGGCAAATGTCGAGGCCGTTCAGGATTCCGAAGTGCTGCTGCTCTCGATGGCAAGTTTTGGCAAGCTGCTCCAGGAACGACCCAGTATTGCCAGAGACGTTCGTGCCAAGCTGGTGGAATTCGTCAAAAATCTGACGGGAAAGCAGGTGGCCTTCGATCCGAACGCCAATCCGAGCAAAGCGGAGCTGAGTGAACTCTGTCGCATCCTTCGCGAGTACGACAAGGATGTTGCCAGTCGCGACTGATTGGCGCTGTCTCTGTCCGCACGCGCACCCGATCGGAAGTCATGTCCTCTCCCTCGATATCCCTCGGAAACATTCCGTTTTTTGCGGAGCTTCCCGCGACGGATCTGATGGCGATCATGAAGTTCACCGAAACCCGCAATTACAGCACCGGCGACATGATCTTTGCGCAGGACGATGTTGCCGATGGGCTCTATATGGTTCTCGCCGGCAGGGTTCAGATTCAGGTGGTTCTCATTCGAAGCGGCAAGCGCAAAGTGCTTGCCGATTGCGGACC
Source organism: uncultured Burkholderiaceae bacterium (assembly GCA_964470595.1). Taxonomy (GTDB): domain Bacteria; phylum Pseudomonadota; class Gammaproteobacteria; order Burkholderiales; family Burkholderiaceae_A; genus Lacustribacter. Next base: position 893 of record CAYYDO010000229.1, read on the forward strand.
TGGAGACTATGTCGGGGAGTTCGGATTGATCGACGGCCTGCCCAGATCGGCATCGGTGATCAGCGCGGAGCCAAGCTCAGTGCTTTTTCTTCCGGCCAAGGCCTTCGCTGTGATCATGCAGACCCGCCCCTCGGTAGCGATTGGTGTGCGCAAGAAACTGGGCGAGATCGTGCGTAAACGGACAGGCCGGAATATCCCTCATGCGGAAGGCAGCATTCCAGACATGAGCGAGTTGCAGGAACTTTCCAAGATCCTGCGTGACTACAACACGCAAGTCCTGAGCAACCTCTGATCAGACCATGCCACCGCACAAACCCGTCTCGATCTGGCGATTCCCCCTGTTTGCCGACCTGCCAGAAGCGGACATCGTGACGATCCTGCAGTATTCGAAAAGCCTGCTGTTCGAGCCGGGTGATCTGGTATTCAGGGAGGGAGACCCCCCCGATGGCCTCTATCTGGTGCTTTCGGGGGCCCTGCGCTATTTCGTCACCGTGAATGAAATCAAGCAGAAGACCGTGGGCGAAGTGAATCCCGGAGAGTATGTCGGCGAGTTCAGTCTTCTCGATGGCCAGCCAAGATCGACAAGTCTGGAAGCCATCCTGCCCAGTGAAGTGCTGATGCTGCCCGCCAAGGCCTTCGAGACCATCCTGAAGTTGCGTCCGAGCGTGGCCCTGGGGGTTCACCGGAAATTGTGCGAAGTGATCCGCCGCCGCACCGGTCGGCGCTTTCCCGAACCCAAAGGTTCGGTATCGTTCGAGCAGTTGTGTGACCTCGCCAGGATTCTGCGGGAGTACAACAATCAACTCTCGGGCAAACAGTCATGACCATCCCTGCCAGCAGATGCCACACGACAGGCCTACACACCCGTACAGAGGCCGGGAAGCAGACATGTTCAGCCTGACTTTCTGGGGTGTCCGCGGAAGCATCGCCTGCCCATCGCCGAGTCATATGCGCTATGGCGGCAATACCAGTTGCGTCACCGTCCGTTGCGGAGATCAGCACATCGTGTTTGATGCGGGCACGGGCATTCGCGGCTTCGGTCAGTGGATCAATGCCCACAACATCCGGAGCGCATCACTCCTGCTCAGTCATACCCATCTGGACCACATCAACGGCTTCCCGTTTTTCGAACCTCTGTATCGGCCCGGATTCGATCTGAATGTCTATGCCGGCAACCTGCTCGGACAGGGATTCCGCATCAGGGAAGTACTGGCTCAGCAGATGTCCAGCCCGACCTTCCCCATACCGCTCGACAATCTCCCGGCAAATATCCAGTTTGAGGATTTTCACGCGGGCGAGTCCCTCGTCATTGGCGATGGCATTCAGGTGCAGACCCTCGCGCTGGCCCATCCGGACACATCGACTGCCTATCGTGTCAACTTCCGTGGTCAGTCGGTCTGCTATGTCACCGATACCGAACATGTCACCGGCTTTCTGAACCAGGATCTGATCGCCTTCATTCAGGGGGCCGATCTGGTCATTTATGACTGCACATACACCGACGATGAATTCGAATCACACATCGGCTGGGGGCACTCGACCTGGCAGGAGGGGGTTCGCCTGTGCGAAGCGGCCCGTGTGAAACGCCTTGCCATCTTCCATCACGATCCTGATCACAACGACGACTTCATGGATCGCGTTGCAGAAAGTGCCCGCGCCACCTGGGATGGTGCATTTATCGCCCGCGAAGGAATGACCGTCATACTGAACTATTAGCATGATCATATGATCATAGTTCAGTGAATACCGCTTACCGCATTCTTTGGAACGACGCGACTGGCACCTGGCAGGTGGTCAGCGAGTTGGGTCGCACCTGTG
>CAYYDO010000230.1:0-2692 GCA_964470595.1 uncultured Burkholderiaceae bacterium
CGCGCGACACGTTCGCGGTCGATGGGGTAGGAGGTGCCTGCGAGCGCGGCCGCACCGAGGGGCAGGCGATTGACCCGCTTGCGGCAGTCGGCCAGGCGCTCTGCGTCGCGGCTGAACATCTCCACATAGGCCAGCAGGTGGTGTCCGAAGGTGACCGGCTGGGCGACCTGCAGGTGGGTGAAGCCCGGCATGATGGTCTCTGCATTGGCATCGGCCTGATCGAGCAGCGCGGATATCAGCTGCGCGAGCGCCGTCTGCAGGTCGTCGATGGTCGTGCGGACCCACAGGCGGATGTCCGTTGCCACCTGATCGTTTCGGCTGCGCGCGGTGTGCAGGCGTTTACCCGCATCGCCCACCAGATCGGTGAGCCTTTTTTCGATGTTGAGGTGGACATCCTCGAGTTCGAGCGACCATTCGAATCGCCCTGCCTCGATGTCATCGCGGATCTGGTGCATGCCGCGCCGGATGTCGTCGAGATCCTGTGCGGAAATGAGCCCGGCATGGGCCAGCATGTCGGCATGGGCCAGCGACCCCTGGATATCCACCAGGGCCAGTCGCTTATCGAAGAGGACGGAGCCGGTGTAGCGTTTGACCAGTTCCGAGACCGGTTCGCTGAACCGGCCCGACCAGCCATGGTGCTTGCGGGAGAATTGTTCGTTCATTTGATTGTTAAACTTGAGCCATGTGGATTATTGCATCGCGTGAAAGTCGTTTGGCCATGTGGCAGGCCGAACATGTTCAAAAACTTCTTGCTGCATCCAGCGGGTCGCCGGTGCGCATCCTTGGCATGACCACCCGAGGCGATCAGATTCTCGATCGAACCCTCTCCAAGGTCGGCGGCAAGGGGCTGTTCGTCAAGGAACTCGAGACTGCCCTCGAAGAGGGGAGGGCGCATCTTGCGGTGCACTCGCTCAAGGATGTTCCCATGGAGTTGCCTGCCGGGTTTGAACTGGCCTGCGTCATGCAGCGCGAGGACCCGCGCGACGCCTTCGTGTCCAACGACGCACCATCGCTTGATGCCCTTGCCCCCGGGGCGCGGGTCGGTACCTCCAGTCTGCGACGCGAGGCGCAACTGCGCGCACGGTTTCCCCATCTTGAAGTGGTGCCCCTGCGCGGCAATCTCGACACCCGACTCGCCAAACTCGATCGTGGCGACATGCAGGCCATCATTCTGGCGGCGGCCGGTCTCAAGCGCTTGGGACTGGCCCAGCGTATCCGTCAGGTCATTGCCCCGGAGGACCTTCTCCCCGCAGCGGGGCAGGGCGCGCTCGGAATCGAAATACGGTCCGATGGCGCGGCGATTCGCGATGCGCTCGCGCCCCTGGTCCACATGCAGACATTTCTCGAGGTTCGCGCCGAGCGCGCCTTGTCACGGGCGCTTGGTGGCAGTTGTCAGGTGCCGTTGGCCGCCTATTGTGTGACGCAGCCGGATGGCAGCACATTGCGTCTGCGGGCGCTGGTGGCCATGCCTGACGGCAGCCGCATCCTGCGCGCCGAGTGCGTCGGGCTGGATCCGGAGGCGCTGGGACTGGCGGCGGCCAGGGAGCTGACCGATCAGGGCGCGCGGGATATTCTGCAATCGCTCGGTGTTGCCTGATCGGGTCCCTGACCCTTCGGCATCGCTCCCCTGATGCATCGCGCGCTGCTTGCCCGACCGGTCTGGTCCCCTCCGCTTGTCGATCACGCGTCTGTTGCCGGTACCGATCCACGGATCGTGACCGCACCACTCCAGGTGCTGCGTCTGCTGGATCCCGATCCCCGTGCACCGGTGCTCGGCCGTGAGGTCTCTCCATGGCTGGTGTTGACCAGCCCCTCGTGTGTCGAGGCCCTTGCTGCATGGCTGGAGCAGGGCCGGCTGCCGGGTCTGGATGATCCATGGATCCGGCTGGCGGCAGTCGGTCGCGGAACCACGGATGCGATTGCTCACCATCTGTTTACGGCCAGAGCGGATGCCCCGCCGCTGATGTCCGCGCGCCCGGTACTGTGTCCAGGGGATCACCAGCGCTCCGATGCGCAGGGGCTTCTGGCCGAGCTGGCGGCAGATCAGGAGCGGGAGGGTTTCGTCTGGTCGCGTCAGACATTTCTCGTGTTGCAGGGTCGGCCGGCCCGTCCGACCCTTGTCGATGGTCTTCGGCAGCAGGGTGCTGTGGTGGCGGCGCTCGATCTCTATGAGCGTTGTGATGTCGACTGGCCTGCCGAGATATGGGCGAGCCTGCACAGCAGTGAGCCGGGGCAGACGGGTGTCGTGGTCACATCCACTACGGTGATCCCGCGGCTGCTCGAACTGTGTCGCCAGCATGGTGTTGCCAGCGATCGACTCGTCTGGTGCACGCATCACCAGACTGTTGCCGATATGCTTCATGCTGCGACCCGCCTTCCGGTGCGCCGTGTATCGCTCGCAGAATCACATCTGTCACGGGACCTCTTCATCGATGAACGCTTCTGGTAAATCGGCTCTGGCGATCCTTGCACTGGCCGGCATGCTTGGTGTTGGCTGGTGGGCACTGCGTGTTGCACCCAGGCCTGCGGGTTTGCCCACGGCAACACCACCCGCGCAGGTGTCCGCCTCGCAGGTCGATCAGGCCTGGTTTTCCGAACTCGACTCGCTCGTGCGTCTGGCGTCCGATCTGCTGGCTGCGGGGAACGTGGCCGGTGCTGCGACCCTGATCGAGATCGTCGAGTCCAGAGTGGC
>CAYYDO010000231.1:0-2684 GCA_964470595.1 uncultured Burkholderiaceae bacterium
TCTGCGATCGCTCGCCCAGGATGCGATGCGCGACGAGGTGGCGCAGGTCAACAGCAACGGCGTGCGGCTCAGCATGGCGCGCGCGCTGCGACGGCGGGGGCACGCAGCCAGCTGGCTGTCTCCAGCAAGCCTCGACATGAAGCGTGGCGGCACGGCCCCGGTGGTGTACTTCGCCCGCATCCTTGCCCTCGCCCGGGGATTACCCGCAACGTCCACCGACGAGCGTTTCAAGGCGCTGGCCGAGATCCAGGCCATGCCGGAATCCGAATCACAGCAGATGCGTGAGGCATTCGATGTGCTTCAGCGTTTTCGACTCCGGGCGCAACTTGCCTATGTCACGCGTGCCGCGACACCCGAGGGTCAGACTGCTCCGGCTGCGGACGATTCTCCCAACCGGCTTGCGCTCGATGAACTCAGCCACCACGAGGTCGAACGACTATCGGAGGCGCTGGCGGCACTGGCCGGCCTTCGCAGTCGTATCGAGATGGATTTCCTCCGTTAAGCACGTCGCGCACGATGCCAAGCGCGTTCAATTTTTCGGCCTCTCCCTTTGATTGCCTGAGTCCTCAGGAGAGGGACCTGGTCCGTGCGAATGTCGATATCGCCTACTTTCCTGCGGGCGCCACCATCTTGGAGGTTGGCAGTGTGCCGACCCATCTTTATGTGGTGATCAAGGGGTACGTGGCGCAGCGCGACGATGGCGAGGATGTGGGGGTGTATGGCCCGGAGGACTCATTCGACGGGCGGGGCCTGGTCGCTGGTCGTGTATCCAGCCGATTTGTGGCCATGGAAGAGGTGGTGGCGTATCAGCTCACCCGGAATGCCGTCAACAGCCTCATTTCGGGGAACGCGACGTTCAGCGCCCTGTTGTTCGAGGGGTTTTCGAAGAAACTAATAGCGCTTTCGGAGCGGCGCAGCCGTCATGAGGCACACACGCTGAGCATGGCGCGGGTGAATCAGGCTTTTCTCAGACCCCCGGTATTTGTTGATGCTCACACGGATGTTCGCTCCGTGGCGGCGATTTTCAATCAGATGCGGGTCAACAATGTCCTGGTGCGTGACGCCACTGCAGAGCCGCCGCGTCTTGGCATGTTCACGCTCGGCAGCCTGAGTCGTGCCATTCTCGATGACACACCGCTCGATCGGCTGCCGGTCGGGTCGCTCGCGCACTGGCGGCTGATCTCCGTGAGCCCCGATGACCATCTTTACGACGCGCTTGCACTGATGATCCGGCATCGCGTGACGCGGGTTGTGGTGCTCGAGGGCAGCGAGGTACGCGGTCTGCTCGAGCAGGTCGATCTGCTGAGTTTCATGGCCAACAGCTCCTCGCTGATCATGCAGCGCATCCTGCAATCCGAGACACTCGAACAATTGAAGCGGGCAGCGGGTGAGATCACCGATCTGGTGGCCCTCCTTCACCGCAGTGGCACGCGGGTCGGGATGATTGCCCGTCTGGTACAGGAGCTGAATGCAAGTCTTTTCGACAAGGCCTGGAGTCTGATTGCCAGTCATGAATTGCAGGCGGGAAGTTGCCTTTTCGTCATGGGCAGTGAGGGGCGTGGCGAGCAACTTCTCAAGACCGATCAGGATAACGGGCTGATCCTGCGAGACGATATCGATGTTCCGTCGGACGAAATCGCGCGCAGTTGCGAGCGATTCTCGCGGGCTCTGGTGGATTTCGGTTATCCGGAGTGTCCCGGCGGCATCATGCTGAGTAATCCGGCGTGGCGCATGTCGGCCTCGGACTTTTCCCGAACCGCCCAGGGCTGGTTGACCGAGCCGACACCGGAGCGTCTCATGTCGCTGGCGATCTTCATTGATGCGCATCCGGTCAGCGGCGATGCATCGCTGCTCGATCAGGTCCGCCAGGATGTCTATGCGCTGGTCAATGGCAATCAGTTCCTGATGACCCGGTTTGCAGCGGCCGTCGAGTTCTTTTCCAGTGCCCCGGGTTGGTGGAATCGCATTCTTGCCCTGGGTGATGATGGCACCGAGCAGATCAACCTGAAGAAGGCGGGCATATTTGCCATCGTTCATGGTTTGCGCAGCATGGCGCTCGAGGCGCGCATCAGTGCCACTGGCAGTTCGGAGCGTATTGCTGCTCTGGTCGAGGCCGGCGTGCTTGCCAAGGAGATGGGCGATGAGCTTCTCGAGAGCCTGCATTTCCTGATGGGCTTGCGGCTGAAGGTGGGGCTGGCCGAAATCGAGACCAACCGCGAGGTCAGTGGTGAGGTGGACATGCGCCGATTGAGCAGTCTGGAGCGCGATCTTCTGAAGGATGCCCTTGCCGTGGTGAAGCGTTTCAAGGCATTGCTCAAGCAGCGCTTCAGGCTCGATCTGGCCTGACGCGAACGCATGGCGACAGATTTCCTCGATCGCGGACTGCAGGCGGCGCGACGTCGTTGGGCCAGGATGCGCATGACGCGCCCGGAGTATGCGTACATATTCGATGCCGAACCTGATCAGGAATGGGTGTCGATCGATACCGAGACGACCGGGCTGAATGTCGATACCGAGGAAGTCGTCGCGATTGGTGCTGTGCGGATCTGTGGCGATCGCATCATGACCAGCGAGCGATTCGAGATTCTCGTGCGGCCGGAGGGGCGCGTCTCACCCGGCGCCGTGCGCGTGCACCGGCTGCGCGAGCAGGACCTCCAGCAAGGCACTGCCGCGGATCAGGCCGT
>CAYYDO010000232.1:0-2654 GCA_964470595.1 uncultured Burkholderiaceae bacterium
GGTGTACAGCCATGAGCGGCGCAGCTTTCACCCCAAGGCCTATCTGTTCGAGCGCGCCGATGGCAGTGGCCGCGCATTCATCGGATCTGCAAACCTGAGCCGCATGGCACTGACCGAAGGGGTGGAGTGGACATGGACCGTGCTGGATGTCGATGCGGGATATCCGATGCACGAGTTGACCACACGCTTTGATGAACTCTTTGGTGCCGAGGAATCCAGGCCGCTTTCCATCGCGTGGGTGCGGGAATATGAAGAGCGCCGGGTTGTTCAAAGCAGCCTGCTCACCACGGCAGGGCAAGAGTCAGATCTGCAGCCCGAATACGACGAAAACGCCCCCGAACCCCGGGAGGTGCAAAAGCTTGCCCTTGGGGAACTGGAGCGCCTGCGGCAGGACGGCGAGACCCATGCGCTGGTGGTTGCGGCCACGGGTCTGGGCAAGACCTTTCTTGCGGCGTTCGATGCGCGCGACGCCCGGCGTGTGCTTTTCATTGCGCATCGCGAGGAATTGCTCAGACAGGCCGAGCAGGCCTTTGCACGGGTCTACCCCGAGCGCTCACGGGGGTGGCTTGCCGATGGTCGCGCGGAGGTGGACCGGGATGTGGTGTTTGCCTCGATTCAGACCTTGTCGCGACCTGAACATCTGGCGCACCCGGAGTTGGCAAGGTTTGACTATGTGGTGATCGATGAATTCCACCACGCTGCAGCCGACAGCTATCAGCGGGTGCTGCAGGCGCTCTCACCCCGCTTTCTGCTGGGTCTGACCGCCACACCCTTTCGTGCCGATCAGCGCGACCTGCTGAGTCTGTGTCACGGCAATCTGGCGTATCAGGTGGGCCTGCTGGAAGCCATCACCTTTGGCTGGCTGGTGCCATTCCACTATCACGGCATTGCCGATGTCGTGGTCTATACGGACGATCTGCTCACCGCCAGCAAGGTCTACGACACGGTGCGGCTGACGGTGCGATTCAACACGCGCGAGCGCGCCGACCTGGTGCTGCGCCACTACCGAGAGCATGCGGGGCAGGCCGCGCTGGGCTTTTGCGTATCGATCGATCATGCGGATTTCATAGCGCAGTGTTTCAGGGATGCAGGCGTTGCCGCTGCGGCCGTACATTCCGGGCCGAACTCGATGGATCGCACCGAGGCCGTGAGACAGCTCGCACAGGGGCAGCTGACCATCCTGTTCACGGTGGATCTCCTCAACGAGGGAGTGGATATTCCGGCGGTGGATCTGGTGATGTTCCTGCGGCCCACAGAATCGATGACGATCTATCTGCAGCAGCTTGGGCGTGGCCTGCGGCTGCACCCCGGCAAGGACTATCTGACGGTGCTGGATTTCATCGGCAACTATCGCCAGGCCCATCTGAAACTGCCGCTGCTGGTGGGGCAGGATCTGACACAGGATCAGGATGCAGCGCGTGCCCTGCGCGTGTTGACCCAATGGCAGGAGACAGGGGTGCGCCCCGATGGTGTTCCGGAGGGTGTGGAAGTGACGCTGGAGGAGGTTGCGCTCTCTGCCCTGCGCGAGTCATTGCAGCAGGCGAGCCCCCTGCGCCAACTGGTGCTGGATGATCTGCAAGAAGTTGCCCATCAACTGAAACGGGCTCCGACACTTGCCGAGTGGCAGTCCATGTCGCGGTATTCACTGGCGACAGCACGAAGCGCTCTGGGTGTGGATCGCTGGCACCGGGTGCTTGCGGCAGCCGACCTTGCGAGTGATGAAGACCATGCGCTTGATTCGATTGCGGGGGAGTTCCTGAAAGAGATTGAAAAGACATGGATGAACAAGTCGTTCAAGATGGTGGTGCTGCTGGCCATGTGCGATGGAAAGAGTTTTCGCAAAAGTGTTTATGCCAGTGATCTGGTGTCTGCATTTCGGCGTTACTTCAGCGAGGAAAGACACCGCGATGATGTGGCAGGAACGGATGTCGAAGAGGTGATGACTGTCGATGATCAGACCTTGCTGCGCTATATCGATCGAAACCCCATCGCGGCGTGGACAGGTAAAAATGCCAAGACACCTTCCAAGTTCTTCGCCTGGGATGAACTCACGCAACAGTTTCACTACATTGGACCTGTGCCCTCCGCGCCAGAGCACAGTTTCACTACATTGGACCTGTGCCCTCCGCGCCAGAGCAGGGGCGACACTTCGCCAGCGCCGTGTTTGATCGGGCCACAGCGCGACTGAATGCCTACTGGCAGCGGCCCGGCCCCGGCAGGCTGGTGTTTCCGGTCATTCCCACGGGCAGTGCAGACGATTCAAAGGAGGTAGAGAGCGAGCGCAAGGTATGCATCATGTTTGGTGATCATCGTGCGGGGCTACCCACCGGCTGGCATCTGGTGTCGATCAATGGGCGGATCCTGTATGGCAAGTTTGTCGCAGTGGCCCTGAATGTGTTGAAGGCACAGCCCAGCGATGCGCGCAGCGAACCGAATCTGCTCACCGAGGAGTTGAGGAAGCTGTTCGGTGGCGCCCTGCCCCCAAGGCCGCGGGTGCGATTTGTTCGGCAGACAGGGACAGCGGTTTGGGAGGTAAGGAGGGTGTGAGGTGAGTGGGGGAAACGAGCTTTCGAATCTCCTCTCACCCGCCAGAACAAGACCTGCTAACTCGCTCAGTCGGGTTGTCAGGCGCTCAGAGCCCCGCACCACGCGGG
>CAYYDO010000233.1:0-2606 GCA_964470595.1 uncultured Burkholderiaceae bacterium
GGAGTGGCGTGCCACCGGCAGCATCAGCGGCCTGACCTATGGCGGCCGCTTTTATCAGGCCCAGCAGCGCGTCGAACTCTTTGCGGCACCGCTCGCACAGCCCTTTGACAATGCGCGCATCGGTGGCCTTGCAGCAGTCACACGCACCACCTATCCGAGCCTTTCCAACTTCAACAGCCTGACCACCGAGGCGGGTCTGCAAATTGAGGCCGGTGGCCGCAATTTCATGATCAAGGCCAATGCTGGTGCCGCGCGCGACAATGCGATGGCAAACCGCCCGGGAGGGGATCGCACCGGAAGTTTTGTCAGCGGTCTGGCGCAGTTCCGGATCACCGGCGAACTGGTGGGTGAAGTGAGCATGTCGGAACAGCGCTGGGACGGCAGCAGCCAATACGCCCCGGGCATCATCGATCGCATCCGCAACCAGCGTCTGCGCAGCAACGCCGTCAGCCTGATGCTGCCGATTGCGCGCAATCACGGGCTGCGCCTGGAGGCGCGCCAGACAAGCAACCGCGAGTCGATTCCGATCTTCGGCTACAGCGGCCGACAGGTTGCACTCGGCTGGCAGTGGCTGGTGGATTAAAGCGCCGGATTGATCCAGTACTGACTGCCATCGGCCCAGGTGCGGCCGGCCAGTTCACAGTCTTTCGCCCAGTTCACCTGACAGGGCTTTTCGCGATGCAGACGCCAGCCGCGCGACATGAGCAGATCGATCATCCGCCCCTCGATCACACGGCTGTGGGTTGCGATCATCAGCGCGGCCACATGGGTGTTGATCCAGTCGATCGAGGTGTTGATCACATCGAACTCGGCACCCTGAATATCGATGTGCATGAAGTCGACGCGATCGCGATCGGCCAGCAATGTTTCCATGCGCCGGCACGGCACCTCGGTATGACGTGCCCTGGTGCCCCGGTAATCGACGCCCGCATCGTGTTCTGACACAGCCGGCCCCATGTCGGCAACATCCGATTCCGGGAACCAGATGCTGCCATCGTTCACCCAGATCGCTCCCCGAAACAGCCGCACCGATGCGCCATCGCGGGTGGCGTCTTCCTGGCCCTGACCGGGCAGCGGAAAGTCATTGGCCTGCACATGCCGACGCATCAACTCGAAGCGCTCTGCAGAGGCCTCGACACCCACCAGATGAATGTTGCGGGCACCCTCACGCCTTGCGATCACACCGCAGGCGACGACCCATGGGCCCCATCCCGCGCCGATCTCGACGGAACAAAACGACTTCCTGCCGCGTGCGCGCCCCATGGCATCGGCCATGGCCACATATTCGATCGCCTCGGCATGAAAGCCGTCATCGGGGAAAGGCAAGGACAGGCGCCCGGTATGCAGCGCCGCTGGCTGCTGAAACGGCACACATGCATGAAGTGTTCGCACACCGAACCCATCGGTGTAACTGTCATCGCCCACGCTGGCGGGACCCACGAGAAACTTCCTGACCACATCGACATCGGAAGCCTCGTAGCCGGGATACATCTGCAGCACCGGCGGAGGTTCTCCTCCGGTGTGGATCGGGGCCGGGGGAGCGCCCGAGATAAGGCGGCCAAGACGGGATCGGAAACGGGCAAGCATCGGTTACCCCTTGTATTTCCCCACCGAAGGGGTTGGGTCAGTGATCAGATCGAGCGCCCGCAGCAGTTGACGCGCGCTTGCTTCCCAATCCAGCCTTGGCATGCCCGATGATGCAGGCGCCAGACCTCGGGCATGCAGGTCCTGCCAGCGGAGCACGGCACGCTGGATATCCTGCGCCCCTGATCCGGAAAAGTACAGCGCATGGTCGCCCGCCACCTCGCGAAATACCGCAATGTCGCGCGCCAGAATGGGAATGCCATGTCGTGCCGCTTCGATCAGTGGAAGACCAAAGCCCTCGCCCTCGCTGGCCGCAATCAGGCAGGTGCACGCGGCATAGACGCGATCGAGGTATTCATCGCTGATGCCTTCCAGCCAGTAGAGCCTGTGCCCTGCCTTTGGGTGACGCGCAAGCCGATCCAGCAGTTCATCGACCAGCCAGCCGCGCTTGCCCACGATGACCAGATTCACTGCCTGGTCTGCCGCCCACATGGCCTCGAAACCCGCCAGCACCTGCGCATGGCCCTTGCGGGGTTCGAGTGTGCCCACCATCAGAAAGCTGGGCGTGCTGGCAAAGCGTGCAAGCACGCCCTCGGCATCGGGCGGCAAGCCGCGCGAGGGAATGCTGTCGGCAATCTCCGCACCGAGGTGAAAACTGCGGGCACGGCCCGGCAGACCCGGAGGCGATTGCGCAGCGAGCCAGTCTTCGAGGTCATCTGCCACAGCCTGAGAGATGCACGCCAGGCGGTCGGCCACCACACTGACGCAGCGAAGCCAGTTGGCAAACACCTCGCTGCCACCAGACGGCCACCACTGCGGATGACGCAGAGGCAGGATGTCGTAGACCACGAAACAGCAACGCACACCAAGTGCGTGCAGGCGCAGCTGCGCGGCATGCACCGATGGAGTCATCGTGTTGAGATCGAGCGAAAAATAGACATCGCCGTGATGCGGATCGATGGCGGTGTCATCGGGTGGCAAGCTCTGCGCAATCGCACTCAACCCGGCGTGCTCCAGCAGCC
>CAYYDO010000234.1:0-2593 GCA_964470595.1 uncultured Burkholderiaceae bacterium
TCTGGTACTTCACGCCGTTTTACTCCATGCTGCGTGCCATCACCACCGAGATGATGTACGTGCTGGTGCTGTGCGCCGCAGTCGCCGCGCTGCTGGCCGTCGTCAAGGGCAACCTCAACGCCTTTTTCAAGGCGGTGGTCCTGGGCGGCGCTACCCTGCTGTGCGTTTTCATGCTGACCATCGACGCCAAGTTCTGGGGCGTGGTCGTCATGGGCGGTGCGGTGATCATCCTCTTCTTCCTGCCCTGGCTCGACAACAGCCCGGTCAAGTCGATCCGCTATCGCCCGGTCTGGCAAAAGGGCCTCTACGGCGTGTTCCTCGTGAATTTCTTCATCCTTGGCTATCTCGGTGTGTTGCCGCCCTCGCCCTTTGGTCAGGCATATTCACTTGTCGGCACCGTGTTCTATTTCGCCTTCTTCGCCCTGATGCCCATCTGGTCCAGAGTCGGAGAATTCAAGCCTGTTCCCGATCGCGTCGTTTTCAAGCCGCACTGATCAGGGCCAGCGACGAACAACGCGAGACAACCATGCGAATCCCTCTTATGGCGCAAACGACCCTACATCCGGCTGTCACCATGAAACAGGCCATTCAACGATTCCTCACTGCCATGGCGGCCGTTGTTGCCTTGGGTGTCGCATCGACATCTGCCCAGGCGGCCGGTGGGCCGGTCCAGCTCGATTCATTGCCTTCCCAGAAAATTGGCGACAAAGCCGCCATGCAAAACGGTGCCAAGATCTTTCTGGAGTATTGCCTGGGATGCCACGGCGTATCGGCGATGCGCTACAGCCGGCTTGCCGATATCGGCATGACGGAAGAGCAGATCAAGGGTGTGCTGCCTCCCGGTGCCAAGATGGGCGATTACATTCGCACATCGATGAACCGGAACGATGCCAAGGCCTGGTTCGGTGCTGCACCGCCCGATCTCTCCGTGACGGCGCGTTCACGGTCCTCGCATTCCGGAACCGGAACCGACTGGATCTACACCTTCCTGCGCACCTATGTCGAGGATTCGAGCCGGCCGACCGGCTGGAACAACAAGACATTCGTGGGCGTGGGCATGCCACATGTTCTCTGGGAGATGCAGAAAACCAAGTCTCCCGCAGAGTTCGATTCGGCAGTGGGTGATCTCGCATCCTTTCTGAACTACGTGTCCGAACCTTCTCAGTTTGCCCGGCGCTCAGCAGGCATCGTGGTAATGATTTTCCTGGCCATCTTCTTCGTGATTGCCTGGAGGCTGAACAAGGCCTACTGGAAGAACGTCCGCTGACGTCTTCACCGATCAACTCACCTGGGGCGGCTTATTGCCGCCCCTTGTGCTATCAAGGAACCTGACATGTTGGTCCTGTTTTCCGGCACCACCTGCCCTTTCAGCCATCGTTGCCGTTTTGTCCTCTTCGAGAAGTCCATGGACTTCGAGATCCGCGATGTCGATCTTTTCAACAAGCCCGAGAACATCTCGGTCATGAATCCCTATGGCCAGGTTCCCATCCTGGTCGAGCGCGACCTCATCCTCTACGAATCCAACATCATCAATGAGTACATCGACGAGCGCTTCCCGCATCCCCAGCTGATGCCGGCCGATCCCGTCCAGCGTGGCCGGGCCCGGCTGCTGTTGCTCAATTTCGAGCGTGAGTTGTTCGTTCATGTCGAAGCCCTGGAAAAGCAGGATCCGAAAAAGATGGACAAGGCCCGTGTGCTCGTGCGCGACCGTCTCGCGCAACTGGCGCCTGTGGTCACCAAGAACAAGTTCATGATGGGCGAGGAGTTCTCCATGATCGATGTCGCCCTCGCGCCGCTGCTGTGGCGTCTCGAGCACTACGGCATCGAGTTGCCGAAGACGGCCATGCCCGTTCAGAAGTACGCCGAGCGCATCTTTTCCCGGCCCGCCTTCTTCGAGGCGCTGACGCCCCCCGAAAAAATCATGCGGCGCTAAGCGAAGCGATCTTGTCGAGCCCATGCCGTGAGCGACGCGCAGCCCACATCCACCAAACCCTACTTCATACGGGCCATACACGAGTGGTGTTCCGATAACGGACTCACACCCTATCTCGCTGTATCGGTCACCGATCAGGTCCGGGTTCCGCGCGAGCATGTGCGCAATGGCGAGATCGTGCTCAATGTGGGTCTTCTGGCGACCGACAAGCTTCAGATCGGCAATGACAGCATTTCCTTCCAGGCCCGGTTTTCCGGCCGCGTTCAGGACATCTTCGTGCCCATCGATAACGTCGTCGCCATATATGCTCGCGAGACTGGCAATGGCATGGCCTTCGATGTTCCCAAACCACTCGCCGAAACCGGGTCTGCGCCGGGTCATCTGCGCCCCCCGGAACTGGTGACCGCGCTCGCTCAGGATACTTCGGGATCGGCGCAATCCAGTGTGGCTGACGATTCTGCAATGCCGGGTGAATCCCCCCCGGACGACACCCCTTCAACGCCTCCGCGCTCCCCTGATGGTCGGCCAAGGCTGACTCGCGTAAAATGAATCTATACGTATAAAAGCGCAGGCCAGAGTTTTCCCGCCGACTTAGCTCAGTTGGTAGAGCAATCGCCTTGTAAGCGATAGGTCATCTGTTCGAGTCAGATAGTCGGCACC
>CAYYDO010000235.1:0-1817 GCA_964470595.1 uncultured Burkholderiaceae bacterium
CATCGGATGAGGCACCTCGCAGGGTGACCTCGCCCTTGACCAGCACCACGGCCCGATCCGAGCGGGCCAGTACTTTCTTGTAATCGCGATCGACGATCAGGCTGGCAATACCGCTGGCGCGAATATCCCCGATCACGCGCCAGATCTCGTTGACGATCATGGGTGCCAGGCCTTCGGTGGCCTCATCCAGAATGATCAGATCGGGATGGGTCATCAGCGCCCGTCCGATCGCCAGCATCTGCTGCTCTCCGCCCGAGAGCTGGCTGCCCTGGTTGCCGATCCTCTCCTGAAGGCGCGGAAATGTCTCCAGAACCCGCTCCATGGTCCAGTCCTTGCGGCCGTCGGTACCCGGCCGCGCGGCCATGACGAGGTTCTCGCGCACCGACAGGTTGGGGAAGACGCCGCGCCCTTCGGGTACATAGGCCACACCGAGTCGTGCGACCTGATGCGGACGCGCGGTGGATACGTCCTCGCCAAACAGGCGAATCTGGCCGCTACGATGGGCCACATGGCCCAGCAGGGTGCGAATCAGGGTGCTCTTGCCCATGCCATTGCGACCGAGCAGACCGACTGTTTCACCGCGTGCGATATTCAGATCGATTCCATGCAGGACATGACTCGAGCCGTACCAGGCGTGGATGTTCTGCGCCTCGAGAATCAGTTCGGTACTGTGTTCCATGTCATTCCGTTCCGAGATAGGCGGCCTGCACCTGCGGATCCTGGCGGACCATATCGGGCGGGCCGGAGGCGATGACAGCGCCGTTGACCATCACCGTGATGCGATCGGCAACGCGGAACACCGCATCCATGTCGTGCTCGACCAGCAGGATGGCATGGTCGCTGCGCAGGGATTGCAAGAGCTCCAGCATGCGGTCGGTTTCTTCGGCACCCATGCCAGCCAGAGGTTCATCAAGCAGCAGAATCCTCGGATCGATGGCCAGACACATGGCGATCTCGAGTTGCCGCTTCTGACCATGCGACAGCAGGCCTGCAGGCCGATCAGCAAACTCGGTAAGCCCCACCTTGTGCATCACCTCCGTCGCAGTTTTGCTGCTGTGGTCGCATCGCTGCGCGTCCTCCCAGAATGCCCAGGGGCGCTGATAGGCAGCCTGAGCGGCAAGACGGCAGTTCTCGCGAACACTGAACCCCGGATAGATGGTGGTGCGCTGGTAGCTGCGGCCGAGGCCTGCCTGTGCACGGCGCGGCTGCGTCCACTGGGTCGCGTCCTGTCCCATCAGTTCGACGGTGCCGGACGACGGCGGAATTTCACCCGAGAGGATGTTGATCAGGGTGGATTTCCCTGCGCCATTGGTGCCGATCACGGCATGAATCTCACCCTTGTGCAGTTCGATTGACACCTTGTTGACGGCCACCAGACCGCCCCAGCGGCGGGTCAGCTCGCTGGCCCTGAGAAGCGTCTGGGCACCCGTCATGTCGCCGTCTCCGTATCGGCTTGCGATGTGCTGCTCTTGGATTGCCCCGTCAGGCGCTTGCGGAACAGGGCGGGTAATCCGACGAGACCGTTGGGCAGGAGGGCAACACTGATGATGATGGTGATGCCCAGCCCCAGATGCCAGTGTTTGGCGAAGTCGCCGAAGACAGCTTCGGATTTGAAGAATTCCTGCAGCAGGGCAAACACGAATGCACCAATGATCGCACCGCGCAATGAGCCCAGGCCACCAAGAATGATCATCACCAGCAGGGAGCCCGACAGGTGCCAGCTCATCATCGCCGGATTCACGAAACCGTCTTTTACGGCAAACAGAAAACCGGCCAGACCGGCAATGCCGCCAGAGATGACGAATGCCGCGAGCTTG
>CAYYDO010000235.1:1827-2593 GCA_964470595.1 uncultured Burkholderiaceae bacterium
TAGGGGTAGGTCGAAAATCCGGTGGCGCGCATGCGCTGCTCGTTGGCCTTGATCCCCACCAGGGCACGCCCGAAGCGCGAGCGCAGGATCAGTCCCAGGAAACCGAATGTGGCGATCAGGCAGGCCAGGGTGAATCCATAGAGCACCAGCGACTTGTCCAGGTTGAGCAGCGAACCCAGCACCGGTTTGATGTAGAGATAGATGCCGTCGGTGCCGCCGCCAAGAGGGGTGTCATGCACGACGTAATAGGCCATCTGCGCAAAGGCCAGAGTGACCATGATGAAGTAGACGCCCTTGGTGCGCAGGGAGAGCGCGCCCACGAACAGGGCATACAGCGCGGCGGCGCCAACACTCGCCGGCAGCAGCCACAGCAGTGATGCGGCCTCGGTTTTCGGCGAGAGCAGCACCGCGGCATAGGCACCGATGCCGAAGAATGCGGCCTGGCCGAAACACACCAGCCCGGTGCTGCCCACGAGCAGTTCCAGACCGAGGGCGAGAATGGCATAGATCATGATCTTGGTGACCAGATCGACTCCGTAGCTGCCGGATACCAGGGGGAACATGGCGAGCGCCAGAAAGACGCAGGCCACGAACACCAGCTTGGATCTGTCGATGTTCATCATCCCGCCTTGAACAGACCGTTGGGTTTCCACAGCAGGATCACGGCCATCAGCAGATAGACCATCACGCCTGCGCCCTCCGGGAAGATCACCTTGCCGAAGGTGTCGACCAGACCGATCAGAAGCGCCGCCACGAATGCGCCCTT
>CAYYDO010000236.1:0-2549 GCA_964470595.1 uncultured Burkholderiaceae bacterium
CGGTTGGCGGGCGCGTGGTGCGGGCCAGGACCCTGAGGCACGGCAAGCCTTCGGCGATCTCGCATACCGGCAAGGGCGTCTTCAGGGGCCTGCCCAGCCCCATGACTGTGATTCGCTACCACTCGCTTGCCATCGAGCGCGACAGCCTGCCCGATGTTCTCGAGATCACCGCCTGGACCGATGACGGCGAAATCATGGGTGTCCAGCACCGCAGTCTGCCGGTGCACGGGGTGCAGTTCCATCCCGAGTCGATCCTGAGCGAGCATGGCCATGCCATGCTGAAGAACTTTCTCGAACATCCCTAGGAAACACACCCATGGCATTCAGCATCGCGCAGGCCCTGAACCGCATCGTGGCCCACCAGGACCTGACCCACGAGGAAATGATCGAGATCATGCGGCTGATCATGTCGGGGCAGGCATCCGCGGTGCAGACTGCCGGTCTGCTTACCGCGCTTCGCGTCAAGGTCGAGACCACCACCGAGGTGGCTGCCGCCGCCACCGTCATGCGCGAGTTCGCCACACCGGTGGTGGTGGACGTGCCTCACCTCGTCGACATCTGCGGCACCGGCGGTGATGCCGCGCGCACCTTCAACATCTCCACTGCGGCCATGTTCGTGGCGGCAGCGGCAGGGGCCAGCGTGGCCAAGCACGGGGGCCGCTCGGTGTCATCGAGCAGTGGCAGTGCGGACATTCTCGAACTGCTCGGGGTCAACATCCACCTGCCGCCCGCGCAGGTGGCCGAGTCGATCCGTCGCATCGGCATCGGCTTCATGTTCGCACCCAATCACCACCCGGCCATGAAGCACATCGCTCCGGTGCGCAAGGAACTCGGCGTGCGCACCATCTTCAATATTCTGGGCCCGCTGACCAATCCCGCGGGCGCGCGTCGCCAGTTGATGGGCGTGTTTCATCAGGAACTGGTGTCCATCCAGGCCGAGGTGCTGCGCAAGCTGGGTTCGGAGCATGTGCTGGTGGTGCATGCCAGAAGCGGCCTCGACGAGATCGCCCTGCACGGGGAAACCAGCGTGGCCGAACTCCGTTTCGGACATGTATCGCAGTACGCGATCACGGCACAGCAGTTCGGTTTTCCGGCCTATTCGGGCCAGGAGTGCGACAGCGCCCTGCGGGTTGCCGATTCCGCCGAATCCCGCGATCGCATCATGTCCGCGCTGTCCAACGAGATCGGCCCTGCGCGTGACATCGTCGCGCTGAACGCGGCCGGCGCCCTTTATGCGGCCGATGTCGCCGATTCATGGCAAACGGGTGTGGACATGGCCATGAAGGTGCTCGCCAACGGACAGGCCCGCCAGCGCCTCGACGACTTCGTTGCGACCACCCGAGGGCTCGCATGAGCGACATCCTCTCCCGCATCATCGAGGTCAAGCGCCGGGAGGTGAAGGAGGCCCGGGCGGCCATGCCCCAGTCCGCCCTGCTTGCCGCGATCCGTGAGCGCAACACCGATCCTGACGCTGCGCCGCGCGGCTTCGCAGACAGCCTTCGCACCCGTATCGCGGCGGGCGACCCTGCCGTCATCAGCGAGATCAAGCGCGCCAGCCCGAGCAAGGGGCTCTTGCGCGATCCCTACGATCCCGCGGCGATCGCAGGCGACTACGCGGCCCATGGTGCGGCCTGCCTGTCAGTGCTCACCGATCGCGAGTTTTTTCAGGGCGATCCGGAGCATCTGCTGCTGGCGCGCGCAGCGTGTGCGCTGCCCGTATTGCGCAAGGATTTCATGATCGATGTGCATCAGGTGCTGATGGCGCGTCACTGGGGGGCTGACTGCATCCTGCTGATCGCCGCGGCGCTCTCCGATGCCCAGATGGCCGAACTCGAAGCCGCCGCGCTGGAACTCGGGATGGACGTGCTGCTCGAGGTGCACGATGCGGCCGAACTCGACCGCGCCCTGCGCTGCCGCTCGCCCCTGATCGGCATCAACAACCGCAGCCTGCGCAGCTTCGAAACCAGCCTGCAGACCACGCTGGATCTGGTGTCGGGGGTTCCCGCGGATCGCATCCTGATCACCGAGAGCGGCATCCACAGCCCGGAAGACGTTCACCTCATGCGCGATGCCGGCGTGCATGCCTTTCTGGTCGGCGAGGCCTTCATGCGCGCCGAGTCGCCCGGCCAGCGGCTGCGAGCCCTGTTCTTCTGAGCCTGCGCCGGCGCCGTTTCCGGCGCTTTCCAGGGCAATTGCAATCGGGCATTTGACATCGTCGAATCAACTGGTCATAATTCCGCTTCTTCGCTGATTGAGTTGTCTGACAGTTCTGTGACAGATCAAAAAAGCGAATCGCTCTTTAACAATGAACAGCCGATAAGTGTGGGCACTTGGGGCAAAAGCGCAGGCAGCGCATCGCGGCAACTTTCGCAAGAAAGCGGCCAACATCCTGCCAATGCTCAAACCTTAAAGGCTCACAAGATGATGTGTTTTTCTGTCAAGGAAAAATACTCGTCAATGTTGAGTTAAGAAACATTGCGTCAGAAGTAGATAAGACGCCAAGAGATTGAACTGAAGAGTTTGATCCTGGCTCAGATTGAACGCTGGCG
>CAYYDO010000237.1:0-1819 GCA_964470595.1 uncultured Burkholderiaceae bacterium
TCTGGCCCAGGGCGAGTTCGCCGATATCGGTCGACGCGCCATCGGCGATCACATCGCCGCGACCGACAACATCGCCACGCTTGACGATGGGACGCTGGTTGATATTCGTGTTCTGGTTGGAGCGGGTGTACTTCTGCAGGTTGTAGATGTCGACCCCTGACTCGCCCGAAACCGTTTCGTTGTCGTTGACCCGGATCACCACCCGACGCGAATCGACATAGTCGACGAGTCCGCCACGTCGCGCCTGCACGACCGTGCCCGAGTCGACCGCACAGGTACGCTCGATACCGGTGCCGACCAGGGGTTTTTGCGGCCGCAGGCAGGGAACCGCCTGACGCTGCATGTTGGAGCCCATCAACGCCCGGTTCGCATCATCATGCTCCAGGAAGGGAATCAGCGATGCGGCCACCGAAACGATCTGGGACGGAGCGACATCCATGTACTCGACCTTCTCCGCAGTCGACAGTGTCGTCTCGCCATTGACACGAACCGAGATCAGGTCACCCACCAGATTGCCCTTGGCATCCATCTCGGCATTGGCCTGAGCGATCACATAGCGGCCTTCCTCGATGGCCGACAGATACTCGATACGGTCGGTAACCTTGCCATCCTCGACCTTGCGGTAAGGTGTTTCAAGGAAGCCGTACTCGTTGAGCTGCGCATAGAGCGCCAGCGAATTGATCAGACCGATGTTCGGACCCTCGGGGGTCTCGATGGGACACACCCGGCCATAATGGGTCGGGTGCACGTCCCGCACCTCGAAACCGGCCCTCTCCCGCGTGAGACCGCCGGGACCAAGTGCCGACACACGACGCTTGTGGGTGATTTCCGAGAGGGGGTTGGTCTGGTCCATGAACTGCGACAGCTGGGACGAACCGAAGAACTCACGAATCGCTGCGGTGATCGGCTTGCTGTTGATCAGGTCGTAAGGCTGCAGGTTATCGGCTTCGGCCTGACCGAGCCGCTCACGCACAGCACGCTCGACACGGACCAGACCCGAGCGGAACTGGTTCTCGGCGAGTTCGCCCACACAGCGCACCCGGCGATTTCCAAGGTGATCGATATCGTCGATCTCGCCTCGGCCGTTGCGCAGGGACACCAGCAGCTTGATGGTGTCGAGAATGTCCTCATTCGTGAGGGTCATCGGCCCGACAACTTCCTCGCGACCGAGGCGTCGATTGAACTTCATGCGACCGACCGCCGACAGATCGTAGGAATCCTCGTTGAAGAAGAGACGATCGAACAGCATCTGAACAGCGTCTTCGGTGGGCGGCTCGCCGGGGCGCATCATGCGGTAGATCGCGATCCGTGCGGTCATCTGATCCGGCGTGTCATCAATACGCAAGGTCGACGACATGTAGGGGCCATGATCGAGATCGTTCGTGTAGAGCGTCTTGATGTCCCGAATCTTGGCCGTGCGCAACTTGGCGAGGAGTTCGTCGGTGAGTTCCTCGTTGGCCTTGGCAATGATCTCGCCGGTTTCCGCGTCGACAACCGCATGCGCGAGAACCCGACCCAGCAGGTAATCATCCGGCACACTGACCCGCTTGAGTCCGGATTTCTCGATGTCGCGGATATGCTTGGCGTTGATGCGCTTGTCACGCCCGACAATGACATGGCCTGTCTTGTCGACGATGTCGAAGCGCGCCTGTTCGCCACGCAGGCGATCAGGGACGAGGTCCATCTGGGCGCCTTCGGGCAGAAGGGAGAAATGGTCGAAGGCGAAGAAATGCGCGAGGATCTGCTCGACATTGAGGCCGATGGCCTTGAGCAGGATCGTGACCGGCATCTTGCGGCGACGGTCGACCCGGAAATAGAG
>CAYYDO010000237.1:1829-2512 GCA_964470595.1 uncultured Burkholderiaceae bacterium
GGAGATGGGGAAGGTCCGTCGGATCGAGCTCGAGAGCGGGCTATGGTCCACGGGAGGGAATCACGCGCGCGGAGAAAAGCAGCTCGCCCGAGCTGTGCGTCTTGCCCCGGTCATGCTCGAAGAAGACACCGGGTGAACGATGCAGCTGGCTGACAATGACCCTCTCGGTGCCGTTGATCACAAAAGAGCCGTTTTCGGTCATCAAGGGGATGTTCCCCATGAAGACTTCCTTCTGGCGCATTTCCTTGACGGTGGGCTTGGCGGCCTCCCGATCGTAGATGATCAGTCGCACCTCTGCCCGGATCGGCGCCTCGAAGGTCTGCCCGCGCAACTGGCATTCGCGAACGTCGAATGCGGGAACGCCAAGGGTGTAATGCAGGAAATCGAGCTCGGCCATGCCGTTGTGGCTCTTGATCGGGAAGATCGACTTGAACGCAGCCTGCAGCCCCTGCATCTTGCGTTCGGCAGGCAGCACATCGGCCTGCAGGAAGGCGTGGTACGAGGCGAGCTGCGTTGCCAGCAGGTAAGGGATGTCCAAGACCGGCTTGCGTTTGGCGAAACTCTTGCGGATGCGTTTCTTATCGGTGAAGTTGTAGGCCATCGCGGCTCCTGTTGGGATTGTTCCCGGCAACGTCGATCGGTACGGCATGGGGTGCTGCATCCCTGGCGGGTTGTGCCATGCC
>CAYYDO010000238.1:0-2498 GCA_964470595.1 uncultured Burkholderiaceae bacterium
CGCCACAGCGATTGTGGTCTCTCCCGATACCTGCCGCACGAGTGTAGGGGCGTCCGGTGGCAGGCGTCAAGGGGGGCATAATCGCGGCAAAGGGGGCCCTCGGATGTTGCCGTTGCAGGATCTTCGTGTGCTCGATTTCAGCACGCTGTTACCGGGCCCGCTCGCCAGTCTCATACTTGCCGAAGCCGGTGCCGATGTCATCAAGGTCGAGCGGCCGGGTGCCGGCGAGGCCATGCGCGGCTACCCACCCCTGCTCTCGGGCACCAGTGGTGCCTATGCATTGCTCAACCGCGGCAAGCGCTCGATCGCAGTCGATCTGCAGGCGCCCGGGCAGGCCGGCCGTGTGTTGGCTCTGGCTGACAGCATCGATGTGGTGATCGAGCAGTTCCGGCCGGGTGTCATGGATCGCCTTGGTTTGGGCTACTCCCGCTGGCGTGCAGCGAATCCACGCATCATCTACTGCGCCATTACCGGCTATGGTCAGGAGGGCCCGCTTGCCTCGCATCCCGGCCATGATCTGAACTATGCGGCGGCCAGCGGCATGCTCTCCCTCACAACAGGCTCTGACGGTGAACCTGTCCTGCCGCAGGCCCTCGTTGCGGATATCGGTGGTGGTGCGTATCCGGCCGTCATGAACATTCTGCTGGCCCTGCGGCATCGGGACCGCAGCGGCGAGGGCTGCTTTGTTGATGTGGCGATGGCCGACAACCTCTACACCTTCCTTTTTCTGGGATTGTCACAGGGCTTCGGTGCCAATGCCTGGCCCGCGCCGGGACGCGAGTTGCTCACGGGTGGATCACCGCGATACCGACTGTACGCGACAGCCGATGGCCGTCATGTGGCGGTTGCTGCTCTGGAGGACAAGTTCTGGCGCACCTTGTGTGATTTGATCGGATTGCCGGAAGTGCTGCGTGACGACAATCGCGACCCTGCAGCCACGTCGCAGGCGATCGCTGACTGCATTGCTGCACAACCGGCCAGCCACTGGGCCGATGTTCTTGGCAGCGCGGAGACCTGCTGCACCGTGGTGGCGACACTGGAGGAAGCTGTGCGCAGCCTGCATGTGCAGGCACGCGGTCTTTTTGGTCGCGAAGTATCGATACCCGGCCATGTGCTGCCCGCCCTGCCGATTCCTGTTGCAGCCAGTCTGCGAAGGGCTGCGGTGAGGGAGGCAGCACCGGGTGTGGGTGAACACAATTCGTTGATTCTTGGCGAGGGCTAGCGCGGTATCGCGATTGACTTGCTGTTCATCTGCATGCGCCCAAGGTTCATCAGCAGCATTCCCGTGATGGCCATTGCACCGCCGATCAGCAAGGATGTAGTGAGTGCTTCACCCAGCCACAGACTGGAGAAGAGAAGCCCGAACAGGGGTACCAGGGATATGTAGGCGGCCGCGGCACCCGGCCCCAATATTTTTACCCCACTCAGATACCAGGCATAAGCCAGCGCCGTGGCACCGAAGGCCAGAGCAAGGATGCTGGCCCAGGTTGTATGCGGTGCATCGGGAAGGGCTATCCATGCTGTGGGACCTTCCATGATCATGCTTGCAATGAAGAGGAATGCTGCGCCGATGGCAGCCGTCGCGGCAGTAGTCGTGACCGAATCGAGCGAGGTGAGCACCATCCGGCCAATCAGGGTGTAGGCGACCCAGCATCCTGCGCAACCCAGCAGCAACAGTTCACCGGCTCCGGATTCAGTTGGTAGTAACGCGGACAGGGATCCATCGCTCAGGGCAAACAGTGCGCCTGTTACCGCAAGGACCACACCGACACACATGACCCAGTTCGCGCGATCGCGAAAGAGCAGCACGGCGAAGAACAGCGTCAGGACGGGATTGAGGGCGACCGCTTGCGAGGCCCGACCTGCTGGCACCTCCGCAAGAGCGAGCATGAAGCAGATCGAATATGCGGTGATGCCGAGTGCCGATGCAAGGCTCAGTGCAATCCACTGGCGCGGGGTGATGGTGCGCAGGGCGGCCATGCGGCCGCTCTGGTGAAGCCACACAAGAAGGACGAGGCTTGCCAGGAGGAAACGCAGACAGGCTGCGGTGATCGGCGGCATGGTTTGTGCAACGATACGACCCCAGGGCCATGATGCGCCCCACAGGGCAGCCATGCCCACCAGACGCAGGTGGGTGGTGTATCGGGACGGATTCATAAGGGCGATACTAGCTGCTCTGAAAAAGGAACAACCGAGATGACACCGACCGCGTGTTTTGCAGGATGCTGATCGACATGTTTGAGCCTACACGGCAAGCTGCGATGGCGCGTATTCGCGCCGTGCGTCCGGGCGACTATGCGCGCACCCGCAATGCGCTGCAGGGTGCGGTCACCGGGCTGTCGCCATACATCACACATGGCCTGGTGACCCTGCCCGAGGTGCTGGCTGAAGTGAACGCGCGCCACCCCATGGATATGCAGCACAAGTTTGTTTTCGAGCTTGGCTGGCGGGGATACTTTCGCCATGTGGGGCACTTTCGGGGTGAGGGGAGTTTGCAT
>CAYYDO010000239.1:0-2476 GCA_964470595.1 uncultured Burkholderiaceae bacterium
GCCTGCGCCGGCTCCAGCACCCGCCCCGGCCGCAGCCGATCCCGGAGCCGCCCCCCTGCCCGACAATACGGTGCGGACCACCAACGCCATGCCTGCAAGCCCGGAATTCCCATTTACCCTGGACCTGCGCACGGCGCCACGCTAGCGCAGATCGGCAGCACGAATCTCATGCGACCAGGCCTGCCGGCCATCTGCCAGAAATGATCGCAACACCATGCGACGGTTATCGGGCGCGCCGGAGAAGTCGATGGTACAGAAGTTGTTCTGCTGCACGAGCGTGCCTTCAACCAGACCGGGCTTGCCCTCCTCGCCGGGCAGAATGCGCGGCAATCGCGTCGCAAGCGCGGAGCAGGTGAGCTCGAACAGAGGATAGGCGCTCTCGCGTGAATGACGGATGAGTTCGGTGTGATGGCGGTCGCCACTCAGAAAGAACACTCCAGTGATGCGCCGTGCAGCCAGCCAGTCCAGAAAATGCCCCCGCTCCGACCGGAAGTGCGTCCAGCCCTCGAAACGATTGTGATCGTTCAGGAACTGACTGCCACCGGCGATCAGCTTGAATGTGGCCGTGGATGATGCCAGCGCATTGCGAAGCCAGCGCATCTGCTCCGCACCGAACAGCTCCTTGACCGGCTGGGAATCATCGCGATCATTGTCGCGATAGGTGCGTCCATCCAGAAGAAAGAATTCGACATCTCCCTCGGTAAAGTTCCCAAAGATGCCCGGATGCTCGGGAAGTCCGAAACTGCGATTGGGCCAGTAGCGGCGAAACAGCTCCAGCGCCGAATTCTTGAAAACAAAGCTGCGGTTCGAGTCGTTTGGGCCGTAATCATGATCGTCCCAGATGGCGTGATGACGGCCGGTGCGCAGCAGACGCTGCAGCTGGGGCAAGGCACGGTCATGACGATAGCGATAGGCCATTCCCTCGGGACTCGTGAAGTCGCTGCTGCGAAAGTACAGGTTGTCGCCAAGCCAGAGTGTCAGATCGGGCGCCTGATCCGCCATGCGCTCGAAGATGTCGTAGCCCTTTGCCGGTGGCCGGCCATCGCGTGCACTTCCCGACTCGCGGATATAGGCGCAGGACCCCAGCGCCAGACGCCACGAGGGCGGTACCGAATTTGATCCGGATCGCCAGTCGGCCTGTGTGCGGAAAAAGAAGACACCGCTGTCCTGCCCATCGACACGCACCTCATAGGCATAGGTCTGTCCCGCCTTGAGATCACGTAATCGGGCTATCGCTGTCGCGATTCCAGAATCTCGCGTGGTCAGTGCCAGTGTGCGGCGTTCCTGCGGGCGTTGCTGCGGCCACCAGGTCAGGGTGACCTCGCCCGGTTGCTCGGTCTGAAGCCAGACGCTGACATTGTGCATATCGGCATCGCCCACCATGGGTCCGGCGCGCAGGGCATTCGACGCGACAGCCGTGGCACACACCATCGCGGTCATGCAGGAGATCAACCAGCCAAGAAGAATTCGCATCGGACACCTCCTCGGACCGTAAGATTAACTGCTGTCGCCGGGTTTAAGCATGACCCAGACCTTCAAGGAGTTGCCATGACCACCCTCCAGCCCCACCTCGTTCGGCGCATGGCCATCTGCCTGCTGAGCGCAGGAATCTGACTGCCAATGGTGACAATTGCACAGACAGCCCCACCGCCCCCGATCAGCATTCCCAGCCCCGAGCAGTGGCATGCCATGCCCCCCGAACCACGACGTGAGCAACGCCTCGAGATGCGCAAGCAGATGCAGGCGCTTTCGCCCGAGCAGCGCGCACAGATGAAGGCCGAGATGCGCAGTCGCTTCGAGAAACTCTCTCCCGAGCAACGCGCGAGGCTTGCCCAACAGGCACAGCAGGACTGGAAGCAGATGACCCCCGAAGAGCGCGAGAGGCTTCGCTCGGAGCGCCGAGCCCAGATCGAGAAGCTCTCCCCCGAAGAGCGACATAAGCTTCGCGAGGAACGACGCAAACTGTGGGAAAAACTTCCACCCGAGGAGCGCCAGCGCTACTTCCGCGAAATGCCCCACGGGCGCGCTGGTGGACACCACCACGGCCCCCACGGACATGCGGAACCAGGTGGTGGTCATCACCATGGCCCCCACGGACAGGCCGGTGATCATCAGTCGGGCTCCCACGGGCACGCTTCTTGACCCTCCCTGCAAATCGCCGCATGCATTTCTGACCATGCATGCCCCAGCCGATACGAGCTGGTCCCTGCTGGAGGCTGCCCGCACAGCCTCCGGCAGGGCGGCGCAGACACATATCGCCCGACTCGTCGAGACGCTTCGTCCGCGGGCTTTCAGTCTTGCCTACCGTCTGGTGCAGGACGGACCGCAGGCCGAGGATATCGTTCAGGAATCCTTCTTGCGGCTGTGGCGCAGCAGTGCGCAAGACACCGGTCAGGCGACGCTGTCCACCTATTTTCACCGCATCGTGACCAACGAGTCGCTGCGGGTGCTGTCACGACAGCGACCAGAGGATCCC
>CAYYDO010000240.1:0-2470 GCA_964470595.1 uncultured Burkholderiaceae bacterium
GGTCGGGTACCAGTCATCCGGTGGCCGCAGGAAGCACTGCGGAAATGCGTCCTCGCGATAGAAATCACGAAACAGGGCGGTGGCCTCCGGTGTGGGATGCGCCTTGCTCCAGGTGGCATTGATCAGGCAATCGAACACCAGGTTGTCCATCACTGTCGATTGCGCATAGCGCCGCGTATGCCCCAGGGCCACATGCAGCAGCTCATGCCCGATCAGGGTCTGCAGCTTGGCAGGTGTGGGTGCGTGTTCTTCCACAAACTGCGGGTTCACCAGCAGGCGCGGCTCGGCACCAAAGGTGACACAGGCCGTGGGCACCTGTGTCGATTCCTCGATGCGCGCAATCTGCAGCAGCGCCCGCAGCGAGACACTGTCTCTCGGCAGGCTCTCGGCGATTCGGAAGCGCAGGCTCATAGCAGCTCCTTGAGTGCCATCGTGTTGGCGGGCGAGGCGGTGGCCCGGCTCACCAGATCGGTGTAGCCATTGCCCAGCCACAGGCCCACATCCCAGCTGCTCTGGTACACATTGCCCAGCTTCACCCGGCGGGGCGAGCGCAGGGCCGACAGGCAGGGGATGCGCCGTGGCGAGCACAGACCGTCGGCGCATTTCGAGAGCACGGCAAAGGTGGTCAGGGCATGACTGAAGATGCGCGACTGAAACAGCACGATCCAGTGCTTGTCATCCGGGTTCCACACATCGTGCTCGGCCACCACCACCGTGGGCAGCTGCAGATGCTGCACATGCAGATCCAGCAGACGCGAGAGGGCCTCCTGTGTCTGCCGCTCGGTGAGCGACTCCGCACCACTGCCGGCCTTGTAGAGATCGGGGCGGGCAATCTGCAGCAGCTGCCCGGATCGTGTCCACTGTCGCGGATGCGCCGGATCGTTTCTTGGCAGCTGGTACACCAGCTTCAACCAGGCACCGGTTCGCGCACTCGCGTTGTTCACGTTCTGCGCCATGGCCTGCAGCCCGAACCATTCGATTGTCTGGAGCGAGAACATGATCAGGCCACTCCTATGGTGAGCGGTGGATCGAGTTCTTCCAGGGCCCGCCACCAGCCGCCCACGATGGCGTCGATCTGCTCGGCTGAAGTGATCGCCCTGGAGTGCAGCCGGCTCGAGAGAAGATGGATCAGCGCCACCTGTGCGGGCCGATCCGGATCGGCCTTCTTCGACAGTTCCTCGAAACGCACAAAGGCCTTGTGGCGCACCGTCTGCGCTGGCACACGCTCGACCAGCCGTGTGGGCACGGCCGCCTCGCGGTAGATACGGGCCAGATCTTCCGAGACGGCCAGCGGCAAACGCTCGTGCTGTGTGGTGTGCACCAGCCACCAGGCACATGCGGCGGCTGCACCAGCATCGAGTGCGCTGATGGCATCCATCACCAGGGCGCCGCGTTCGTCGTCCTGCAATCCATCGGCGGCGAGCGTTTTTTCGATGCGCTTGACGGGGTCGCGCTCGAGCAGCACCCGCGAGGTCGAATCATCGGCGCCGGCAAAGGCGATCACCGCTATCTCGCGGTGCAGGCCCAGCAGCTTGATCTGCTCGCAGGGCTTGCCGCTTGCGGCAAAGGGCAGGGACTGGCAAAACGCCGCCCATGCCGACTGGGCCAGGCGCACGCTGCTGGCCTCGCGTGCCAGCGGCCCATACAGCGCGGCATGTACCAGAGCGATGTTCTGTGAGATCAACACCGCACGGCGGGAGCTCACCACACGTTTGAGAGCCGCAAGCCCGGCGGTCATGCGCAGCACATAGTCGGCAATCTGATCACCATGCAGCTGGGTGACATGCGCGGCCAGTTCGCGAATGTCCGCAAGACGCTGCGCAAGGTGGGTGGGGGCGGGTGGCTCGGCGTGCTCTTTCAGGATGCGCTTTTGTGTCACTTCGGGCAGGGACTGCCAGCCCGGAATGCTGATGTGAAAGGCGAAGCGATCGGCAAGCGCGATATCGAGCGCCTCGCTGCCGATGTAGTCGCCCTCGCCATCCACAGTGGGCGGATTCATCGCCGCCCAGCGGTGAACCAGATCGGGCAGGTCGATGCCCTGCACCCGGCGCTCGTGAATGACCGGGAAGATCTTGTTCTGTATCTCCGGTCGCGCACGCGAGATCTCATCGATGAAGACGGCCTGCGCACCCCAGATAGCCGCAGGGGTCTTGACGAACTGCAGGTTGCCAGCGGCATCTGGCACGGGATAGCCCACCAGATCGTCAAACGAGAGCAGGCTGGCGTTGTAGTGCCGCCATGAGAGTTGCAGCGCATTGGCAATCCGCTCGAGCAGAAGCGACTTGCCGCTGCCGTGCTCGCCGATCAGCAGCAGAGGGGTTTCGCCCGCGAGTGCTGCCAGAATGATGGGCTCGAGTTCGGCCAGCCCGTAGATGCCCAGCGCATCGAGCACCGGGCCGTGATCATGTGCAGACATGATGATTCTCCTGTTTAGCCAGTTCTGCGATGTGCACGGGCTGGCAAGTTGGAT
>CAYYDO010000241.1:0-2465 GCA_964470595.1 uncultured Burkholderiaceae bacterium
CTGGTGGTCAACTCGTCCCAGGGCGGCGGCACCAAGGACACCTGGGTGCTGCAGGATGACAGCGATGGAGCGTCCCGGCCATGTTGAGTCGCACGGCTGACAGCCTCTACTGGATGTCCCGTTACATCGAGCGGGCGGAGAACACTGCGCGACAACTCGACGTGCAGCGTCAGGCCGCGCTGCTGCCGAGCGCCTTCGCGATGCAGAGCGCCGGATACAAGCAGGCGCTTCTGGATCTCGTTGCCGATCCGGAGAATCCGTCGAGCATTGTCAGTTGCCTCTCGGCGGCACGGGAAAATTGCCGCATCGTCCGCGGCGCCGTGAACACCGATGTGTGGGAGACCGTCAATGCCACCTGGCTCGAGTTATCGGGCATGCTGCGATCGGATCGCTGGCGACGGGATCCGACCGAACTGTTCGAGTGGGTGAAACTGAGATCACATCTCTTCCGTGGCGTGTCCATTGGCACGATGCTCAAGGACGAATCGTTCCAGTTCCTTCGCCTGGGCACCTTCATCGAGCGCGCGGACAGCACGGCGCGTATTCTCGATGCCAAGTTCGACCTTGAAGAGGAGGCCGCCCAGACCGGAGGACATGTGAGCACCAGCGAGTCCCGGGCGGACTACTACTACTGGGCGTCCGTGTTGCGTGCGGTATCCGCACTCGACATTTATCGCAAGGTCTACCGTGACGTCATCACTCCGCGCAGAGTGGCCGAGATGCTGATACAGCGGGGGGATGTACCCCGTTCGCTGCTGGCCTGTCTGAACGAAGTCTGCGCGAATCTGAATCTGATCGGGGCCGATCGCTCGGGTGAACCTCAGCGACTGGCGGGGCGTCTGCAGGCCGATTTGCAGTATCTTCGGGTAGATGACGCATTCGAGCGGGACATCCACGAGTTTCTCAAGCTCTTTCTCGAGCAGATGTATCAGCTCGGTCTGCGGATCAGTCACGAGTATCTTGGTGGCGCGAGTGGCGGGCAGTAGCGCCTGGCCCCGCAGACATACCGGAGACAGCAGATGACCTATTGTGTGGCCACGCGACTCAATGCAGGCCTGGTATTTCTCTCCGACAGCCGCACCAATGCGGGAGTCGACCACATCTCGACCTATCGCAAGATGACGGTTTTCGAGCGGCCTGGAGATCGTGTTCTGGTGCTCATGAGTGCAGGCAATCTGGCCATCACCCAGGCGGTACGTCAGATGCTGACCGAATCCGCCGACAAGGAGACGCTCTGGACGGTCCCATCCACCGCTCGGGCGGCTGCACTGGTCGGCGAAGCGGTGCGTCGCGTGCATCGACGGGATGGTGAATCCCTCCATGAGTTCGGCATCGACTTCAACTGCAACTTCATTCTTGGTGGTCAGATTCGCGGAGAAGAGCCGCGTCTGTTCAATGTGTATGCAGCTGGCAACTTCATTGAAGCGCATGCCGAGAATCCGTATTTTCAGATCGGCGAGTTCAAGTACGGCAAGCCCATCATCGATCGCGTGATCACGCCGCAGACCCCCCTCGATGTCGCAGCGAAATGCACGCTCGTATCCATGGATTCCACCTTGCGTTCGAATATCTCTGTGGGGATGCCACTCGATCTGCTGATCTACGAGCGCGACTCGCTGCGTGTGAGCCGGTTTGTGACGGTTACCCAGGACAACAGTTATTTTGGACATATCCGGGGTATCTGGGGCCAGCAACTGCGCAAGGTGTTCAATGAACTGCCCGACCCTGAATGGGACAGCATGCCAGCGTCAGAGTCGTGGCCGGTTTTCGAGCAGCAGATTCGTACCCGGGATCAGTGATCCGCGATGCCCGAACGCGCCGCGAGCGATGATCCCGGGAGGGGACGCGACGATCCATTGATCGCGTCAAACGGTCTGCGCGGGCTTGTGCATCCGGCCCGTATTGGCCATTACAGCGAGCTGCTTGATGCGGTGCAGGGGGCGCAGGCGGCCGACGCGGTCTGGGCAACTCACTGGCAGGCATTTTTCAGCCACCTCGGCCCCTCTCCCCAGGCAGACCTCGATCGTCGTGCCCGGGCCCTGGGACGTCAGGTACGTGACAACGGCATCACCTACAACATCTATGCCGACCAGGATGGCCCTCAGAGGCCATGGTCGCTGGATCTCCTGCCGTTCATCATGACGCCGGGATGCTGGCGTGAGATCGAATCTGGCGTGCTGCAGAGAGCGCGTCTGTGCGAATTGATCATGAGCGATGTCTACGGCGAGCAGCGCCTGCTGCGTGAGGCCATGATTCCTTCAGCACTGGTGCACGGGCATCCTGGTTATCTCAGAGCCATGCTGACCAAAGAGAAGAGCAGCAGTCACCATCACCTGCAGATTGTGGCGTTTGATCTGGTGAGGAGTCCCGAGGGGCGCTGGGCTGTGGTGTCACAACGGACACAGGCGCCCTCGGGCCTGGGATATCTCCTGGAAAACCGCCTGCTGATCTCGAGCCATTTTCCC
>CAYYDO010000242.1:0-2461 GCA_964470595.1 uncultured Burkholderiaceae bacterium
CGATGACCGTGTTGCCGAGGTCACGCAGTCGACGCAGTGTGTCCAGGAGTCGGTCGTTGTCGCGCTGATGAAGCCCGATGGACGGTTCATCGAGCACATACATCACGCCGGAGAGACCGGCGCCGATCTGACTCGCCAGGCGGATTCGCTGTCCCTCGCCTCCTGATAGCGTTGCTGCCGGCCTCTCGAGAGTCAGATAGTCGAGTCCGACATTGACCAGGAAACCCAGTCGTGCCAGGACTTCGCTCAGAATCTTCGCGCCAATGGCTGCCCTCATGCCTGGCAATTCCAGTCGGTCCAGCGTGTTTGCCGCCTCGCGAAGGGGCATGTGCATCAGCGACGGCAGATCGATATCGCCGCCCGCAGGTCCGACCCGGACGAAACGGGCCTCGCGACGAAGTCGTGTGCCCGCGCAGGCCGGGCAGGCCTGGGTGCTGCGGAGTCTGCCGAGCTCCTCCTTGACAGCCGGAAGATCGGTCTCTTTCCAGCGACGCTGCATGCTCGGCAGAATGCCCTCGAAAGGCTGCCGTTTGGTGACGGTCTTGCCGCGGTCGCTGGTGTAACGCATGGCAATAGGTTCATCGCCCGACCCATGCAGAAGCACCTGGCGCACGTGCGGAGGCAGGGATTCGAAGGGTGTTTCCAGATCGAATCCATAGTGTTCGGCCAGACTCTGCAACATCTGGAAGTAAAAGATATTGCGTCGATCCCATCCACGTATGGCGCCCGAGGCGAGGCTCATCTGGGGGAATTCGACGACGCGGTCTGCATCGAAGAAATCGACCTGACCGATGCCATCACACTCCGGGCAGGCACCGGCGGGGCTGTTGAAGGAAAACAGCTGCGGGTCGAGGTCCTTGAGACTGAATCCGCAATCGGGACAGGCAAAGCGCGTCGAAAAGACCTGCTCCTCTCGTGATCCGATCGCAGGATCTGTGAGCACGATGGCCCGACCCTCACCCATGCGAAGGGCTGTTTCAAGTGATTCCGCGAGTCGTTGCCTGGCATCGGCGCGTACCTTCAGCCGATCGATCACGACATCGACCGAGTGGCGCTGGTTCTTGTTGAGCACACCAACCTGATCAATATCCTGAATCACGGCCGGCTGATTTTCGGTCTGCAGGCGTACACGCACGAAACCCTGCGCGCGGAGACTATTGATCAGGTCGAGGTGTTCCCCCTTGCGATGCGACAGCACCGGTGCCATGACCGTCAGACGGGACTCTGCCGGCCATTGGAGAATCTGGTCGACCATCTGTGCGACCGACTGGGATTCGAGACGGTGATGCGGGTGATCCGGGCAGTGCGGCACGCCGGCACGCGCAAAAAGCAGTCGCAGGTAATCATGGATTTCCGTGACCGTACCCACTGTCGATCGTGGGTTGTGGCTGCCAGACTTCTGTTCGATCGCAATGGCGGGCGATAGCCCTTCGATCAGATCGACATCCGGCTTGGCCATGAGTTGCAGGAACTGTCGCGCGTACGCTGACAATGACTCCACGTAGCGTCTCTGACCCTCGGCGTAAAGCGTGTCAAATGCAAGCGAGGACTTGCCGGAACCGGACAGCCCGGTGATGACCACGAGCCTGTATCGCGGAATGTCGACATCGATGTTCTTGAGGTTGTGTGTCCGGGCGCCTCGAACCCGAAGGGCGTCTTGCGACATCGCGAATTCACGTTGTGTAAGCCAATCGAATACTATAACCGTCAGCGATGAGCACTGCAGACAGGAAAATCCGATTCACTCCCCAGGAATGGCGGGCATGTCTGTCGCTCTCCATGCTCTACGGGCTGCGCATGCTCGGGCTCTTCCTGGTGTTTCCCATTCTTGCTGCCGAGGCGCGATCGCTTGATGGTGGCGCCGACCCCATGTGGGTGGGCATTGCCGTTGGTGTATACGGTCTGACCCAGGCGCTTCTTCAGATTCCCTTTGGCATGGCTTCCGATCGCTTCGGTCGGCGTCGGGTGATTCTTTTCGGGCTCGGGGTGTTTGCCGTTGGCAGCTTTGTCGCGGCAATGGCTGTCAGCATCGAGTGGCTTGCGGTGGGTCGAGCGCTTCAGGGCGCGGGTGCGATTTCTGCTGCTGTCACCGCGTTTCTGGCCGATTCCACCCGGGATCAGGTGCGGACACGCGCCATGGCGCTGATTGGTGGAACGATCGGAATCGCTTTCGCCCTGTCACTGGTGCTCGCCCCCCTGCTGTCCGCGGCGATGGGGATGGAGGGCATCTTCTGGATGACTGGTGGCCTGGTGGTCGCCGCCATGATCCCGGTGATCCGCATGTCGGAGCCGCCGCGTCGGCCACCCACTGATTTTTCGCTCGACCAGGCACGCCGCACGGTGCTGTCCAATGGCCAGCTGATGCGGCTCAATCTCGGCATCTTCATGATTCACATGACCCAGACGGCGCTGTTCGTGGTCATCCCCCTGGCCCTGAGCGCGTGGGGGCCCGATCTTGCGC
>CAYYDO010000243.1:0-2447 GCA_964470595.1 uncultured Burkholderiaceae bacterium
AGACCCGCGAGCAGCACATCCGCCGCGACAAGGCCACCAGCAATATCTGCACCGCACAGGCCCTGCTGGCCAATATGGCCTCCTTCTTTGCCGTCTATCACGGCCCGCACGGACTGCGTCGGATCGCCCTGCGCACCCATGCCATGGCCCGGCTGATTGCGCGGGCCAGCGCCCTGCCGCTGGTGGGCAATCACTATTTCGACACCCTCACGTTTGCTGCGCAAGGTCTGCAGGCGCAGGCCGTGCGCGAGCGTGCCACGGCAAAACGCATCAACCTGCGCTATTTCGACAATGGCGATGTGGGTGTCGCCTGCGACGAGACCACCAGCCTTGCGGATGCAGCCGACCTGGTGTGGGTGCTTACCGGCCGCGCCATCAGCGTGGATGAACTTCTGGCGCTGCGCCTCAGCCCCCAGCCCGAGGCCGTGCCCGCTGCACTGCTGCGCAGCGATCCGGTGCTGACCCATCCGGTGTTCAACCGGTATCACAGCGAAACGGAATTCATGCGCTATCTGAAGCGCCTGGAGAACAAGGACATCTCGCTGGTGCATTCGATGATTCCGCTGGGTTCATGCACCATGAAGCTCAATGCGGCCTCGGAGATGGCGCCGGTGACATGGCCCGAATTCGCGGCCCTGCATCCCTTCGTGCCGCAAGAGCAATCGGCGGGCTACGCCGCCATGCTGGCGCAACTCGGCGACTGGCTGGCCGAGATCACCGGTTTCGATGCGGTGTCGTTTCAGCCGAACTCCGGCGCACAGGGCGAATATGCGGGGCTTCTGGCCATCCGCCGCTATCTGGCCTCGATCGGCCAGGGGCATCGCGATGTCTGCCTGATTCCCTCATCGGCCCATGGCACCAACCCGGCCAGCGCACAGATGATGGCCATGCGCATCGTGGTGGTGGCCTGCGATGCCCAGGGCAATGTGGATCTGGCCGATCTGCGCGCAAAGGTCGATGCGCATCGCGAACAACTGTGCGCGCTGATGGTCACCTATCCGTCCACACACGGCGTCTTCGAATCCGCCATCAGCGAGGTGTGTGCGATGGTTCACGAGGCCGGCGGCCAGGTCTACATGGATGGCGCCAATCTGAATGCGCAGGCGGGTCTGACACGCCCCGGCGATATCGGTGCCGATGTCTGCCACATGAATCTGCACAAGGCCTTCTGCATTCCGCACGGTGGCGGCGGGCCGGGCATGGGGCCGATCGCGGTGGCGGCGCATCTCTCGCCCTTTCTGGCCTCGCCCCCGCAAGAGGGTAATCACGATGCCAACAGTGTCTCGGCGGCGCCCTTTGGCAGCGCACTCATCACCACGATCTCGTGGATGTATATCCGCATGATGGGCGCCTCCGGAATTCGCAAGGCCACCGAGGTGGCGATTCTGAATGCCAACTATATGGCGAGCCGGCTGTCGGGTTGCTTCCCCATCCTGTATCGCGGCGAAAATGGTCGTGTGGCCCACGAGTGCATTCTGGATCTGCGCCATCTCAAGGCCGAGATCGGTGTCACCGCCGAGGATGTGGCCAAGCGTCTGATGGATTACGGCTTTCATGCGCCGACGCTGTCGTTTCCGGTGGCCGACACACTGATGGTGGAGCCGACCGAGTCGGAATCGAAAGCCGAACTCGACCGCTTCTGCGACGCCATGATCGCGATTGCCGGAGAACTCGAACAGATCCGCAGCGGCGCACTCGATCGTCAGGACAATCCGCTGAAGTGCGCGCCACACACGGCAGCGGAGGTGATCGGTGAGTGGTCGCACAGCTATGGTCGCGACACGGCGGTGTATCCCCTGCCCTGGGTGCGTGCCGCGAAGTTCTGGCCCAGTGTGAAGCGCATCGATAATGCCGCGGGCGATCGCAACCTGATCTGCACCTGCCCGCCCATCGAGGCGTATGAAGAGTAAACGTGATGAAATCGATTCCACTCGAAGCCCTGCACCGTGAACTCGGTGCGAAGTTCGGCCCTTTTGCCGGCTATCAGATGCCGATCCAGTACCCCGCGGGCCTGAAGGCCGAGCATCTGCACACGCGTGCGCATGCGGGGCTCTTCGATGTCTCGCACATGGGCCAGCTGCGCATTACCGCGGCCGACAGCGCCACCCTGATCCGCGGGATGCAGGCCGCACTACCCGTCGACTTCAGCAACTGGCCGGCCGATGTGCAACGCTATTCGGTGCTGCTCAATGATCAGGGCGGCATCGAGGACGATCTGATGCTGGTGTGGCGCCCCGGTGCGCAGGCCGAGGTGCGCATGGTGGTCAATGCGGGCAACCGCGATGCCGATCTGGCCCTGCTGCAGCGGCTTGCGCCCGCGCTGACATTTTCATGGGTCGATGCGGCGCTGATTGCGCTCCAGGGGCCGGATGCCGAGGCTGTGCTGGCGCGGCTTGATCCGGCCGCAGCACAGCTCACCTTCATGCAGGCCGCGGATCTGCAACTGT
>CAYYDO010000244.1:0-2435 GCA_964470595.1 uncultured Burkholderiaceae bacterium
CCAGTTCCGTCTGGCAGACATGGCGACGCAACTCGAGGCCGCCCGTCAACTGGTCTGGCATGCCGCCCGACTTCGCGATGCCGGGCGCCCCTGTCTCAAGGAAGCCGCCATGGCCAAGCTCTATGCCAGCGAGGTTGCCGAGCGGATCTGCTCCGATGCGATCCAGATTTTCGGCGGCTATGGTGTGGTCAATGATTTTCCCGTCGAGCGCTACTACCGCGATGTGCGCGTATGTCAGATCTACGAGGGGACCAGCGATGTTCAGCGCATGCTGATTGCCCGTGCGCTCGCCAACAGCACCACCACCTAGGAGAGACCGATCGTGTCCGTCGCATCCGGTTCAGCATGGCCTTCGCGCGTCAGGATTGTCGATGTCAGCCCGCGCGATGGCTTGCAGAACGAAAAGCAGATCGTGTCGGTAGCCGACAAGGTCGAACTGATTCATCGGCTTGCGCAGGCCGGCGTCCGGGCCATCGAGGCGGTCTCCTTCGTATCGCCAAAGTGGGTGCCGCAGATGGCCGATGGTGCGGCGGTGATGCAGTCCCTAGCGCGCACGCCGGGGGTGGTGTATTCCGCGCTGGTTCCCAACATGCAGGGCTATGCCGCTGCGCGTGAAGCGGGCATGGACGAGGTGGTGGTGTTCGGTGCAGCCTCCGAGGCGTTTTCCCGCAAGAACATCAATTGCAGCATTGCCGAATCGATCGAGCGTTTCCGTCCCGTGGCCGAGGCTGCTGCGCGTGATGGCATCCGGCTGAGGGGGAGCATCTCCTGCTGCATGGGTTGCCCCTACGAAGGAGAGATCGCACCCGCCAGGGTGCGAGAGGTGGTCGATCGCATGAGCGATCTGGGGTGTGTCGAGATCGATATCGCCGACACAATCGGCGTGGGGTCGGCACGTCGCGTCAAGGAGGTCTTCTCCTGTCTGCTCGAGCGTTATTCACCCGAGCGTTTCAGTGGGCATTTTCACGACACCTATGGACAGGCGATTGCCAATATCGTGGCTTCGATGGAATGTGGAATCGCCACATTTCACGGCTCGGTGTCCGGCCTCGGGGGCTGTCCATATGCGCGTGGCGCATCCGGCAATGTCGCGACCGAGGACATCGTGTTCCTGATGCAGTCCATGGGAATCGAGACCGGGATCGATCTGACGCGACTGGCGCAGACAGGCGCATTCATATCGGGTGTGCTGGGTCGTTCGAACCAGTCGCGGGCAGGCAGTGCCTGGCTGGCACGACAGGCCGCCTAGTGCGGTCAGTCGGCTTGAGCTCCGACAGGTTTCGTTTCCCTGATCCTGACCAGGAAAGGGGCTCAGCTGTAATCGCGGGCGTCCTCGATCACCTTGCCGTCGTCAGGCAGGGTGCCTGGCGCCACAAACATCACCTCGCAGCGCAGACGGGTCACGTCCCTTGCAGTTTCGACCACGCGGGACGAGAGGGCGCGTGCACGGTCGATATCGGCTGTCTCGCAATGCAGGGTCATGGCGTCGGCACCAATGCGTCCGGTCAGCACGAGTCGGGCTCGGGAGATCTCGGAAAATCCCCTGATGATCTGTCCGACCTGTCCGGGATGCACGAACATTCCCCGCACCTTGGTGGTCTGATCCGCACGACCCAGCCACCCGCGGATGCGGATGTTGCTGCGTCCGCAGGGTGTCGCGCTGTGACATGACTGTGGATCGATCGCGGAGAGGTCCCCCGTCGCAAACCGGATCATCGGGTACTCGCGGTTGAAAGTGGTGACCACCACTTCACCGACCTCGCCCACGGGCATCGGTGCGTTTCCACCCGGTTCGACGATTTCAACGATGGCATCCTCGGTCACGACCAGGCCGAGGGAAGGATCTGCAGTCTCGTAGGCGATCAGGCCGAGGTCTGCGGTGGCATAGGCCTGGCTCACCTTGATCGCGTGATTGCTCAGCCACTCCCGTGTCGATGGCGTGAGCGCCTCACCGGATACCAGCGCCACCCGGATGCTGGAGGTGGAGATACCCATCTCCAGCCCTTTTTCAATCAGGATCTTCAGGAAACTGGGGGTACCGGTATAGCCTGCCGGTTTCAACTGCCCGATCGCCGCCAGTTGTTGCTCGGTTTGTCCGATACCGGCAGGCAGCACCCAGCATCCAAGCGCGTGCAGCCCACCCTCGATGATCCAGGCGCCGGGTGACAGGTGATAGGAAAAACTGTTGTGAACCAGATCACCCGCCTGAAAGCCTGCGCACCGTAGTGCGCGGCTCATTCCGAAATGGTCGGTGCGTAGCCCCTGGGGTTCGTAGATAGGACCGGGGGATTGAAAGACACGACGCAGCGCCGTGAATGGCGCTGCCAGAAAGCCGCCGAAAGGGGGCTCGGATGACTGCAGCTGGGTCAGCGTCGACTTGCGCGTGACGGGCAGTCCGGCCAGGTCGGACAACGATTGCAGGCTGGCTGGGTCGA
>CAYYDO010000245.1:0-2432 GCA_964470595.1 uncultured Burkholderiaceae bacterium
CGCCCCTGACGAGCCCCTGCCGCTGTCGCTGGATGAGATGGACGCTTACCTGCGCGCAGAGCACTCGCGTTGGGCTCGTATCGTCAGGGAGAGCGGCGCCGGCGCATCACAGTGAATCCAACAGGAGCATCACCGCTCCCGGCCAGTGAGTGGACGTGCAGCCTTCAGCGCCCGCCCTGGGCAGCGCGCGCGCGGACAAGTGCCTGGTCCGGGTCGATGCCCAGCAAACGGGCCGCGTTCAGCCCGAGGATGGCCCGGGTATGTGACTCCGCAAGCCCTGCTCGATGAACGAAGTCCACCAACTCGGCTTCCTCCATGTCGTAAGGATAGTCGGTACCGGCAAGCAGCTGGCTTGCACCGTACCTGTCGGCCAGGTGGCGAAGTTGGGCCGGGTCGAAGACCACGGTGTCAAAGAAGGTTCTGCGCAGGTAATGGCTCGGCGGGTGCAGGCAGTGCCTGCAGTCGCCGCGAGCGTGGAAGGCGTGGTCGAAGCGGCCCGGATAGGCCGGCATCAGTCCACCTCCGTGCGCGACCATCAGCTTGAGACCCGGCAAGCTGTCCAGCATGCCGCTGAAGATGAGATGCGCCAGCGCCACCGTACTGTCCAGCGGATTCCCGATCAGATTGTTCAGGTGGTAATCCGATAGGCGCTCGCCACCGGTGAAGCCGGACGGGTGAATGAACACCACAGCACCGAGTTCCTCCGCCGCGGAGAAGAAGGGGCGGAACCGAAACGCCGACAGCTCTTCTCCGTCCACATTCGAGGAGATCTCCACACCACGCATGCCGAGATCCCGCACGCAGCGTTTCAGTTCCTCCACCGCCGCTTGCGGCCACTGCATGGGCACGGTGCCGAAAGCCATCAGCCGCGCTGGGTGGGCAGCAGCCACCTGGGCCAGCAGGTCATTTACTGACCGTGCCAGATGACGCGCAAGCTCCTCGTCGGCCCAGTAACAGTAGTGGTTGGGCGCGGGAGATATCACCTGGATGTCGACCCCGGCGGCGTCCATCTCGGCCAACCTGCAATCCACATCCGTGATGCGCGCGCGGATACGTTCGAGCATTTCGGTGCTGACCTGCCTCGACTCGGGTGAGGAAAAGCGCTGAGTCGACTCGGGCACCTTCGGGCGATGCGGTCGCGCCGCTTCCTCAGCCTGCGGAACCAGCATGTGACAGTGCATATCGATGACCAGCCCCCTCTGCTCCCGGCGGGGCTGCGCCGGACCTGATCTTGAGGAGGTGATGCCGCAGGTGTAGAGCTTCTCCATGGCTCAGTAGGTGGTCGGCTTGAGCACTGTCTGCGGCCGGTGGCGACGCACTGCATCATGGTGGGTGGAGTCCTGACCCATGTAGATGCCCCGCTCCCAGCGTCTGCCTAGAGGATCCTCTACTTGCAAGCGCATACGTCCTATGCCATGGATGCAGATCTCGACACTCTCCCCATCCTGGAGGTATCCCAGCCCTTCGTGATTGGTACCACAGGCCAGGATATCGCCGGAGTTCAGAGTCATGACCATCGAGGCGAACTCGATGATTTCAGGTACCCGGTGCTCCATGTCATCGGTGTTGTAGTTGTGGCGCAGTTGACCGTCATTCCAGAACTGGACGTGCAGGTCATTCGGATCCTCGATCTCGTCGGCCGTGACGATGCATGGGCCGATGGGAGCAAAGGTGTCGAAAGATTTGCCAATCCAGCTCATCGTTGCACCGGGGGCCCAGGTGCGACGACCTTCACCTCGTGCGGTGACGTCGATGAAGCAGGTGTAGCCAAAGACAGCATCTCGCCAGTTGGCTTGCCTGATCCCGCGCGCACGGCCCTTGATGACCACCGCCAGCTCGGCCTCATGCATGAATGAAGACGGCTGCGTGCAGTCGGGCAGCACAATGGTGTCGCCCGGACCGATCACCGCATCAGGATTCTTCAAGAACATGTTGAGCGGTTTGGCATCTCGCTGAGCATGCTCCCAGTAGTTGCCGATCGCCCCAAGGATCTTGCGCGGTCGCGGCAGCGGTGGACCCAGCCGTACCGATTCCAATGGCGAAGCAGGGCCTGACTCGGCGGCCTGCGCGAGAGTGCCGCGAATCTGGTCAAAGTGGTCAATGATCCAGACCATGCCATCGTGCCCGTAAAGACCCGGCAGTTGATCGCACACATCCACGACGCCGCGATCGGTCAGAAGGCCCGGTCGTAACGGGCCTTGAGAGTTCCGGTAGAGGACAAGCTTCATGGTTGAGCGTCCTGCCTCAGTGGCGTGGAGCCGGCGGATACGACGTGGACCATGCGGACGATGTGGTGGGCCCAGGCAAGACCTCGCGAGGCTGCCAGCGGTCATCGACAACATCCATGTCGGCGTCGTACTCGATGTTGCCCCCGAAGGGACTCTTGAAGTACCAGAACACGTTCGCTCCGAAGATGTGACGGCCAGGGCCCC
>CAYYDO010000246.1:0-2430 GCA_964470595.1 uncultured Burkholderiaceae bacterium
AAGGCGGGCCGCATCATCGCCATCGACACCAACCCGTCCAAGTTCGAACTGGCACGCACCTTTGGTGCGACCGATTGCGTCAATCCCAAGGACCACGACAAGCCGATTCAGCAAGTGATCGTGGAGATGACGGGATGGGGCGTCGATCACAGCTTCGAATGCATCGGCAACACGCAGGTAATGCGCGCTGCCCTCGAGTGTGCGCACCGAGGCTGGGGCCAGTCGGTCATCATCGGTGTGGCTGGCGCAGGCCAGGAAATCTCGACCCGTCCCTTCCAACTTGTCACAGGCCGGCGCTGGCTGGGCACGGCATTTGGCGGTGTCAAGGGTCGCAGCGAACTGCCCGGCATGGTGGACGACGCCATGGCCGGCCGTATTGATCTGGCGCCCTTTGTGACCCACACCATGCCGCTGACTGAAATTAACCACGCCTTTGACCTGATGCACGAGGGAAAGTCCATCCGCTCGGTGGTCCATTACTGATAGCTTTGCTTCTTATGGAACGCATTGAACACCATGCCAGTTTTGGCGGCCGGCAGGAGGTCTGGAAGCATCTCTCGAAGACGCTTGGCTGCGACATGAAGGTGGCGGTGTATCTGCCAGAGGAAGCGTTGCGCGGCCAGAGATGTCCGGTGCTGTACTGGCTCTCGGGACTGACCTGCTCCGAGCAGAACTTCATCACCAAAGCCGGCGCGCAGGCGCATGCGGCACGTCACGGTCTTATCGTGGTCGCACCGGACACCAGCCCGCGCGGCGTAACTGTGGCCGATGACGCCGCCTATGATCTGGGACAGGGTGCCGGTTTTTATGTGAATGCCACGCAGGCGCCGTGGGCTGGCCATTACCGCATGCACGATTATGTGGCCGAAGAACTGCCTGCATTGATCGAGCAGCACTTTGCCGCGAGCGATGCACGCGGCATCTTTGGACATTCCATGGGTGGGCATGGTGCGTTGATCACCGCCTTGCGCCACCCGGGTCGGTACCGAAGCGTTTCGGCGTTTTCGCCCATCGTCGCACCGTCTCAGGTGCCATGGGGTCAGAAGGCGTTTTCAGCCTACCTCGGCTCAGACCGCGAGGAATGGCGCGCATGGGATGCCGTCGAACTGATCACGGCAACGTGCCAGGAGAAACTGCCCCTGCTGGTAGATCAGGGCGATGCCGACGAATTTCTTGCAACTCAACTTCAGCCTGAACTGCTGCAGGCGGCATGCGAAGCATCGCGCCATCCACTGACCTTGCGCATGCAGCTGGGCTACGACCACAGCTACTATTTCATCGCCAGCTTCCTTGGTGATCACTTCGATCACCATGCCCGTTACCTCTAGATGCTGTTTGGCAAACACCTGCATCGATCATTTGAATTCCAAAGGACTCGTATGGCAACGCTCTTTGATCCCCTCACGCTTGGTGCCCTCGAGCTTCCGAATCGCGTCATCATGGCGCCGCTCACGCGGATGCGCAGTCAGCAACCGGGCAACATTCCTCATGCATTGAACGCGGAGTACTACGCGCAGCGCGCAAGTGCCGGGTTGATCATCTCCGAGGCAACACAGATTTGTCAGCAGGGCCAGGGTTATCCGGCAACGCCGGGGATTCACTCCCCGGAACAGGTCGCCGGGTGGCGGTTGGTGAC
This sequence comes from uncultured Burkholderiaceae bacterium, assembly GCA_964470595.1. Taxonomy (GTDB): domain Bacteria; phylum Pseudomonadota; class Gammaproteobacteria; order Burkholderiales; family Burkholderiaceae_A; genus Lacustribacter. Next base: position 1,637 of record CAYYDO010000246.1, read on the forward strand.
TGATGCGGTACACGCCGCGGGAGGGCGGATTTTTCTGCAACTCTGGCACGTAGGACGAATATCCCACTCATCTCACCAACCAAATGGCGATCTTCCCGTTGCGCCCTCTGCAATTCCTGCCCAGAACAGCGGAACCTTCACAGCGGATTGGCAGCCAACCCCAATACTCACGCCCCGTGCGCTCGAAACGAGCGAGATACCCGGCATCGTCCAGGCCTACGTTTCGGCAGCAGTGAACGCCAAGGAGGCAGGTTTTGACGGGGTCGAGGTCCACGGAGCAAACGGGTACCTGCTCGATCAATTCCTCCAGGACGGAAGCAACAAGAGAACCGATCAATACGGCGGGTCGATAGAGAATCGGACCCGCCTGCTCCTCGAGGTGGTCGATGGCGTCATCGGGGTGTGGGGAGCTGATCGGGTGGGGGTTCGCCTCTCCCCTTACGGCACCTTCAACGACATGCGCGACAGCGATCCAGTCGCCCTCTTTACCCATGTCCTCGGGCAATTGAGTCAACGGTCGATCGCGTTCGTGGATCTCATCGAGCCCCGCTCCTCATCGGCAGGCAGCCAGGACAACACACTCGAGGGTCAGCCTGACGTCGCAACCCTCTTCCGCAAGGCATTTGGGGGAGTTCTCATATCCGCGGGTGGCTACACCCCGGAATCAGCCATCGAAGCGGTCGCAACGGGAAAGACCGATGCCGTCTCCTTTGGACGGCTCTTTATCGCCAACCCCGACCTCCCCCGCCGTATCGCCGAGAAGAGGGACCTGAACAGGTATGACCGAAGCACGT
>CAYYDO010000247.1:0-2408 GCA_964470595.1 uncultured Burkholderiaceae bacterium
GCGAGCGATCGCAGAAAGAGACGGTGCTCGGCGACCTGTCTGCTGAGCCAGCTGCGCAGATCCGTGGCCAGATCCATCTCGCCGTACAGACCCCGGAAATCGAAGAAGATGTTGGCGTCGAGGAGTGCCTCGGGCATTGGCGATCGGAACCAGCCTGTCAGCAGTTCATGCCACTCATCCACACTCCGGCACCATTTGGCATGCATGGCCATGACGCCCCCCTTGCACAGGGGGAACCCAATCTCGGCAAGCCCCTCATTGACCGCGCCGGCAAACTCCATGAACCGTACCCGCCAGACATCGCCATCGCCCTCGAAGATGATGGCATTGTCCTGATCGGTGGCCACCGTCTGCTCCTCACGCCCCTCGGAACCCAGCGCCAGCCAGCACCAGCGCGGCCACTCCCCCTGTGATTGCTCTTTCATCCGGGTCTCGATCAGCAGAATCAGCCGACGCGTGAGGGCATCGTTGAGGTGACTGACCAGCCGGGCCAGAGAGGTGGCCGCCACCCCCTGCGCCATCAGACGGCGAGCCAGCGCAAGGACCTCGGTTCCGCAGGACCTCAGATCCGCGATCGTTTGCGCCTTATCTATGGTGGACGACAGGATGCGCAGGCTCGAGCGTTGAAACTGAACCAGATCGCGCTCTGACACCAGACCCACCAGAAAATCATGCTGCAGGACGGGAAGATGTCGTATGCCATGTCTGGCCATCATCAGCAGGGCCTCGAGCACGCTGCTGTTCGCATCAATGGTGCGGATGCCGCTGCTCATGACCTCGCGGATCGGGGTCGACAGGGGCGTCTGCGGCAGGATGATCCGGCGTATCAAATCGTATCGGGTGATGATTCCCTGGACTTTTCCCGAGGCGTCAGCGACCAGCATGGACCCTGCAGACTCCCGATCCATGGCCTCGAAAACTTGCTGCAGCGCGGTATCGGGCAGGCAGACCAAAGGGCTGCGACGGACCAGTTGGCCCACCCTGGTGTTCATGGACAGCTCGGTGAGGTCTTCCTGCAAGCGGTTCAGCACTGTGTTTTTCCCTAGGTAGACATCGGGTTAATCCGGACTTATTGTCCGCTCACAATTCAAATTAGACCAGTGGCGCGGCCCGTTTTCCGCCGCCGCTGCACACAGTCAGGACAGCAAATCGTGGGGGAAGCGCGTGTTGGGGGTCGTGGTCATGTTGAAAGGGCTGGCAGAGTTCGCCGGGCTTCTGCTTGTCGGGCAGGGACTGGTGTACGCGCTCAGCTTCGGCAGGCACGAGGCCAATGCGGTTTACAAGTTCTTTCGCCTGGTTACCTCGCCGGTGGTCAAGGGAGTTCGACTGATCACACCGGCCAAGGTCGCGGACAAGCACGTGCCCTTCGTCGCCTTCATGCTGATCTTCTGGGTTTGGCTTTTCCTCACCTACGCCAAGTTCAGCATGATGCTGGAGCAGGCGGCATGAGTCTCAAACGGTCGCGACCATGAAATTCATCAACCGCTGGTTTTTCCAGCTCGTGGCCTACTGGGCCATCATCCTGGGAAAACAGGACATCGCAGCCGAATTTCTGGTCCGCGCGGCAGCGCTCAAACCCAAAGACCCCAAGCCGCTGACCACCGCCGCGAGTTGCATGAATGCCTGCGGTCGCAATTCGGAAGCCGAGGCTCTGCTTCGCAGGGCGGTGGATGTCGATCCTTCCTACTCCGCTGCATGGTTCAATCTCGGCTTCCTGATCCAGAAGCGCCAGGAACACGAGGAGGCGCTGCGGTGTTTCGATGAGGCGGTACGACACGATCAGAAAATGGATCGCGCCCATTATGGTCGGGCGCTCTCCCTGATGGCTCTTGGTCGTCACGAGGAAGCCAAGGCGGCACTCGAGCGCACCATCGATCTGCAGCCCATGAGCCCCTATGGTTACTACCAGCTTGCCACCCTGCATCACCGGCTGGGAGACGAGAAGGCGTGCATCAAGCTGGTTCGCAAGCTGCACAAGTTCGAACCCCAACTGGCGGTGCAGTTGCAGCGTGAAACCGGGGTGCAGGCGGGGGTGGAAGATCCTTTTTCCAGTTATCGGCGCTGATATGCGAAGATAGCGCGCGTTTTGAATCATGAAGCGGCGGGACAAGCCGTAGGAGCTGTAGAAGAATCACTTCCTTTAGGAGGCTTTTGATGCAACTAAGCGAGAAACACCAGGCGTATTGGCAGGCGACCCTTCGCAAGACGGCCCTGCTTCTGGGACTCTGGTTTGTCGTTACCTATGTGGTCGCGTTCTATGCACGCGAACTTTCTTTCAACTTTTTCGGCTGGCCCTTCGCCTTCTACATGGGGGCTCAAGGCTCTCTGGTCATCTACATTCTGATCATCTGGTATTACGCCAGGTCGATGAATCAGATGGATAAAGAGTTTGGCGTTGCTGAGGCCGA
>CAYYDO010000248.1:0-2374 GCA_964470595.1 uncultured Burkholderiaceae bacterium
GCTTCTCCTTGATGGCCGCAAGCGGCCATGATGCGTGGCGACACGGGCGACCACCGCTGCCCCGATCACATGACCGCCGGCACGCAGAATCGCGTCTGCAGCCTCGCGCAGCGTGGCGCCGCTGGTCATGATGTCATCGATCAGCACAATCCGTTGTCCCCGGCACCATGGCGCGGCGAGGAAGCTGCCTTGCAGATTGACCAGCCGCGCATCCCGCCCCAGCGATGCCTGTCGCGCCGTGGTTTTCGGCTTGATCAGACCCCGGGTTCCGACCCGGGCGCCCCAGGCGTGTGCCGCCTGTCTGGCGATCATCAGGCTCTGGTTGAATCCGCGGTCGCCCAGTCGGCGTGTCGTGAGTGGAACGGGAATGATCATGGGACTGGTGCCCATCCAGGGTTTCGGCAATTCGCCCAGGCATCGCCCGAGGACGCGCGCGCCACCCCAGTCGCCTGCGTATTTGCTTCGATGAATCGTCGCGGTGAGCGGGCCGCCGTAAAGTTCCCTCCAGAGCACCGGCACGCTGGCGTCACCGAGGGTCAGCGCAGACACGCCCCATCTGGTTGCGGCCAGACTCAGGCGGCATGCATGGCAGATGTCCTCGGCGCTGCCAGGGCGACTGCAGATGGTGCAGGCAGCCCCGAGCATGATGCGCATCCAGCGATGAAGAGGGCGGAGCATCGGATGAATATACTCAGGCCGTGTCCAGGGATCCTCTCGTCCGAATGCTTGATCCGGCTGCGCAGCGCCGTCAGTTGGCCCGTCGCGGGCCCGCGCGGCTTGCAGCCCATCCCTTGTGGCAGGAGGCCGGGCTGCGTCTGCAGGACCGGCTCTCCTACATCCGCGTCGGGCCGGGAGAGCGACTGGATCACGGCATCGCACGCTATGGGGAAGCGATTCAGCCGCAGGCGGCAAGTCTGGGTATGGTCTGGTCGGTGGGGCTTGCGGCCTACCTGAGCGATCTGCGTTCGACCCTGGCCTTCTGGAGGCGCAGCCTGGCACCCGGCGGTCTGCTCATGTTCGTCACGCTCGGTCCCGACAGCTTCAGATCCCTGGCGCTCGCGCTTGGGGATACGGATCAGCAACGTCATGTGCCCGCCTACCCGGACATGCACGACATCGGCGATGCACTGGTGAGTCTGGGGATGAGCAATCCGGTCATGGACGCCGAATGGCTCGATCTGACCTATGCGAGTCCCGAGGCCGCACTGGCGGATCTGCGCTGTCTCGGCGGCAATGCTCTGGTGGGCCGGCCCGCCGGACTCATGGGCCGCGGCTGGCGCAAGCGTGTGCTCGATGCCCTCGATTCCCTGCGCAGCGACGGTCGGATCCATCTGCGCATGGAGCTTGTCTATGGCCACGCTTGGGCAGCGATACCCCGTCCGGCGGGGGTTTCCGGGCAATCCCCCTCCGTTTCGCCCGTCATATGGGCCGGGAAAGCCCCCAAAGATTCCTCGTCCGGAATATAATCCGCTCACTCGGTCATCAGGCTTAGGCAGTACGGGGGAGAAGCGTGGAGACATCATCGAGGTCGTGGGTGTTGCGGCGCAACTGCGCCATGACGCCTGGGCAGTTATGCACCACCTTCGTGATGCTGGGCGGCGTATCGCTCGGTGTGTCCATGGCATGGGCGTTATCAGGCGCCTGGGTCGTCCTCCCTTTCGTTCTGCTCGAGTGGGTCGTGCTCGCACTGGCCTTTCTGGTCTATGCGCGTCACGCGACAGATCATGAACGGGTGACGCTGGGCGGAGATTGCGTCTGCGTCGAAGTGGTCAAGGGGGATCGTTGCGATCGTCACGAGATTCCCCGGCAGTGGTTGCGCTGCTCGATGGATGACGGTCGGCAGGGCCTCGTAAGGCTGGCGAGCCAGAAGAGGGAAGTATTCGTCGGGCAGTTTGTCGGCCAGGCGGGACGCACCAGATTTTTCGAGGAATTCCGGCATGCCCTGGCGTGCTGAGGATGCGCCGGTTCCTCGTCGTTCGGGATAACAACGCTGAGTCTTTGGGGGGATTGTTCGATGGATGGCCGCTATAACCTGCAGACGCCCGTAACCGGAATGGCGTCAGATCTTTACGGTCTGCACACCTTCTTGCTCTGGGTCTGCCTTGCGATTTTCGTCGCGGTGTTCGCCGTGATGTTCTACTCGATCTACGCGCATCGCAAATCAAAGGGTTACAAGCCTGCCGATTTCCACGAGAGCACGGCTGTCGAGATCGCCTGGACGGTCGTTCCCTTTCTGATCGTGGTGGTGATCGGTGTCTATGCCACACCCATCGTGATTGCGCAGAAGAACACCGCCGATGCCGATATCACCATCAAGGCCACCGGCTACCAGTGGAAGTGGGGCTACGACTACCTCAAGGGTGAGGGTGAGGGC
>CAYYDO010000249.1:0-2362 GCA_964470595.1 uncultured Burkholderiaceae bacterium
CGTCGGACGCGACGGCGGCGATGGCGGATTACGCCGGGGGGGCTGTGGCGGTGTTTCTACGGGGCGCGCGGCCCAATTTGGGTGCCGGTTCGGCTGCTGCTTCCGCGACGGCTTTCGATGGGTCGGTCTGCACCCACTGCAAGCCGGCCTGATCGAGAGACTGCTGCAGCGCGGGTGCGCTCAGGTCAGCAGGCTCGATGACCTTGGTCACCGCCGCCTGCACGGGAGTTGGCTCCGGTGCAGTGGTCTGTGCGGCTGCTGGCGCGGCAACCGGAGTCTCGGCCTGGGCGGCAGGTGTCGGAGCGGGTGGTGCCACGGGCTCTGGTGCCGCTGGTGGCAACGGACTCACCGCCGATGGGGGGTCGAGATCTGCCGTTGCGACATGTGCGGGAGATACCGCCTGCACAGCGGGCGCAGTTTCGCTTGCGGCCGATGTCGCGGGGGCTGCCTCCTCACTGCGGGACGCTTCCGGCACGATCACTGCTGCATCATCGGCAGCCGTCGCTGCCGATTGTTCCGCAGCGGCTGCGTCACCCTCGTCGCGGCGCCCACCGCGACCGCGACGGCGGCGCCTGCGTCCACTGCGCTCCGCATCGCCCGATTCCCCTGTGGCTGCGGCATCGGCAGATGCCATGTTGTCCAGGGGCAACTGTTCCGTCATCGACGATTCACGGCCGGCGTCGCCCTTGTTTTCCTGTTTCGGTCGGCGCTCGGGGCGGCCCTCCCGGCTGCGTCCCTCGGGCTTGGCCCGTGCCTCGGTCGAGGCCTCCGGTGTCGTCTGCTCCGCATCGGCTGGAAGCCGATTCTCGCGGTCCTCCCGTCGGCCACGACCTGATTTTTCCGTTTCTCGGCGCTCCCCGTCCTGACGGGATCGTCCCTCTCGCGAATCACGCTTGTCGCGATCCTCGCGACCGCCTCGGCTCTCGTCACGGCCGCCTCGGCTCTCGTCACGACCGGCCCGATTGTCATCCCGGCCGGCCCGACTGTCGTCACGACCATTACGGCCGGATGCACGCTCGCCCCGACCACCATTGCGCGAGCGACCATTGCGCTCATTTTTTTCTGGGGTCACTGCCGGGGCAGGGGAGGGAGATTCCTGTGCGCCTGTCCGGGTCTCACTGCCCGAGAACCAGCTCATGATCTTCGCAAAGAGGCCCTTCTCGGCTTTGCTCGATACCTCGGGCCGGGCTGGCGGGGTGTCTGTGGGCGCAGTCTTGCCCGAGACGGGGGCGGGTTGTGATGGCGTGATGCCCTTGACCACGGCCTCCTGGCGCGGCTTGGCGGCGGCCTGCTCAGCGCGCTGCTGCTGGTAGGGCGTTTCGGTGGAGGGTTCATCGGCCAGCGCATAACTGGCGCGGCTGTCCTCCAGACGAGGATCGTCATGCTTGAGGCGTTCGATCCGGTAGTTCGGTGTCTCGAGGTGCTTGTTGGGAATCAGCACCACGGTCACCTTGAGCCTGAATTCGAGTTTGGCGATATCGGTACGCTTCTCGTTGAGCAGGAAGGTCGCGACCTCGACAGGAACCTGAACATGCAGCGCTGCCGTGCCTTCCTTCATGGCTTCTTCCTGAAGGATCCGGAGAATGTGCAGCGCGCTGGAATCCACATCACGGATCACACCGGTGCCGTTACAGCGCGGGCAGGTGATGTGCGAACCCTCATTGAGGGCCGGCCGCAGCCGCTGTCGGGAGAGTTCCATCAGCCCGAAGCGGGAAATCTTGCCCATCTGCACGCGCGCACGGTCGACATGCAGGGCATCGCGCAGTCGTTGCTCGACCTCCCGCTGATTCTTCGCGGATTCCATGTCGATGAAGTCGATGACGATCAGTCCACCGAGGTCACGCAGGCGCAGCTGTCGGCCAACCTCCTCAGCTGCTTCCAGATTGGTACGGAAGGCGGTTTCCTCGATATCGGATCCGCGGGTGGCCCGTGCCGAGTTCACATCGACGGCGACGAGTGCCTCGGTGTGGTCGATCACGACGGCACCGCCCGATGGCAGTGGCACCACTCGCGAATATGCGGTCTCGATCTGATGCTCGATCTGAAAGCGCGAAAAGAGCGGCACATCATCGTTGTAGCGCTTCACCCTGTGGCCCATATCGGGCATCACATGGAGCATGAACTGCCGAGCCTGCTCATAGATGTCATCGGTGTCGATGAGAATTTCGCCGATGTCCGGATGGAAGTAGTCCCGGATGGCGCGAATGACGAGGCTGGATTCCTGGTAGATCAGGTAGGCCCCGGGTTGCAGCTTGCGGGCGTCGTCGACCGCACGCCACAACTGCAGCAGGTAGTTGAGATCCCACTGCAGATCTTCCGCGGTTCGTCAGAAGCCGGCGGTGCGGGCGATCAGGCTCATCCC
>CAYYDO010000250.1:0-2357 GCA_964470595.1 uncultured Burkholderiaceae bacterium
GTGCCGCAAGCGTGCGATGGACGATAACCGAAGGGCGGTTGATGAGGCCTGTGCACTCGCGTCACCCTGTCTGGTTCTGGTGGTTGGCGGATTGCCGGGAGCGCTTGAGGGGTCGGCCAGCCATCGCGATATCACGCTCGCCCGGCAGCAGGTCGTTGACGGGATTGCCGAGTTGCTTGAATATGCCCGCTCGAGCGGCATGCCGCTGGCTATCGAGCCCTTGCATCCCATGTATGCCGCCGATCGCGCCTGTATCAACACCCTTGAGCATGCGCTGGATATCTGCGAGCAGCTCGATCCGCAAGCAAGCGGGAGTCTCGGTGTGGCGGTGGATGTCTACCATGTCTGGTGGGACCCCAAGCTTCGCGCGCAGATTCAACGTGCGGGCGGTGATCGGCTTCTCGCATTCCATGTCTGCGACTGGCTCACGCCCACACGCGATCTCCTCCTCGATCGCGGGATGATGGGCGATGGCGTGATTGATATCCGCCTGATTCGGGGCTGGATGGAGGCTGCCGGATACACCGGATTCAGCGAGGTAGAGATTTTCTCGCGTGATGTCTGGTGGCAGAAGCCTGTGCATGACACCCTCGCTGCATGTATTGAGCGTCACAGATCCTGTGTCTAGCCCGGTGATGGCGGGCTGCAAGCCATGACACATGTCGGCCCATAGCAAGCCAAGCCGACAGCAGCCCTGACTCATCCAAGCCAGGGAATCAGAATGGCGCCAATCACACCGTGAAGGCCCATGCCAATGCTGGCAAAAGCACCTGCCTCGGCACTCACCGAGAATGCGCGCGAGGTACCGATACCATGAGCGGCGACCCCGATGGCAAAACCACGTTGCCACCAATGACCGATGCGCAGGGCGTCCAGCACATAGCGGGCGACGATGGCACCCGTGATACCTGTTGCCACCGCGTATACGGCGGTCAGGGTCGGCGAGGCACCGATCGTCTCCGCGATTCCCATTGCGATCGGTGCGGTGACCGATTTGGCATAGAAGGGTCCGATGAGTTCATCCGGGAGTCCCGCCAGCATGCCGAGTCCTACAGCGCTTCCGATGGAGGCGGCTGCACCCGCAATCAACGCAACAGCAAGTGCCAGACCGCGGCCACGCAGCAGCGTCCAGCCCTTGAAGATCGGGACGGCAAGCGCGACCGTCGCCGTGCCAAGAAGGAAGTGGATGAACTGGGCCCCTTCGAAGTACTTCGGATAGGGCATGCGCAGCAGACTGATGCATGCGATGACGATCGCGATGGCGATTGCTACCGGGTTGGCGAGCGGGCTCTTGTTGCACCGCTCGTAAATCATGAGCCCCGCCTGATAGGCGAGCAATGTCAGGATGAGAGACAGCAGCGGCGTGCCCGTCAGGTACACCCAGATTTCGCGCAACTCCATCGATGTCAGACCGGGATTCATATGTCTTTCGCGTCGCTGGGTTCGCGTTTGCTGCGGGGGCTGATCAGACGCAGCACGCTCGCCGTGACAGCCACCGACAGCATCACGCTCGCGATCAGGATCAGGGCGATCACCAGGCCATGTTCGGCCAGCTGGGGCAGGAACATCATGACCCCCACCGCAGCGGGTATGAAGAGCAGGCCGAGATGGCTGGAGAACGCGGATGCCACCATATCCAGATCCGGATCAATACGCCCGCGGACCAGCAACGTCAGCAGCAGAAGGACCAGTCCGATGACTGGCCCGGGAACCGGAAGGTTCATGACTTTGGCGATAATCTCGCCTAGACCCTGAAAGATGAATATCTGAACCAGTCCGCGCAGCATGCGGACTATTGTTGCATGCAACCCCGAAGCGTCGCCATCTCGTTGCTGATTGCCCACATCCTGTCGCTGCTGGGCTTTTCCACCTATGCCGTCGCGCTCACGCAGATACAGCGCGAGTGGGGGCTGTCGAACAGCGAGGCGGGCTGGATCGCCAGCGGATTCTTCATTGGATATGTCCTGACCGTCTCCGCATGGTCCAGCCTCACGGATGTCATGGATGCGCGACGCATCTACGCTGTCGGCAGCCTGCTGGCATCTGCGGGTGGCATGGGATTTGCCATGGGGGCAGATGATTTCATATCGGCGCTCCTGTTTCAGCTCGTGCTGGGCGTGGGGATTGCCGCGACTTACATGCCCGGCTTGAAGATTCTTTCCGATCGTACCCAGGGTCGCGAGCAATCCCGTTATGTGGCGTTTTACACCGCGTTTTTCGGATTGGGCTCGGCATCATCCCTGTTCATTGCCGGGCTCTCCCTGCCCGCCATCGGTCTGCGCTGGACATTCTTTCTCTGTGGTCTTGGTCCGCTCATGGCCGCGCTGATCGTGCTCTCGCGTACGCGCCCCCTGGCG
>CAYYDO010000251.1:0-2350 GCA_964470595.1 uncultured Burkholderiaceae bacterium
ACCGACGTGTTCCAGGGGTCGCGGAAACAGTTGAGTGGGCGAGGGCTCTGGTGGCGCTCGATACCCTCGATCTTGATCCCGAGGTGATTCGTCAGACCGCGGGCGTGCTCTTCAAGCAGCGTGACGATGTCGCCGCACTTCAGGCCCAGGTCGATTCGCTCCTGGGGTAAGCGGATCCCGGATCGACATATCCCTCGGAGGTCATGTCGCGATGGTCCTTGGTGATGCCCGCAGCGGGAAGTTGTCGGGGAATATTGTCGGATTCGCGCGTACCCTGCGCAGAGCCGGTCTCGAGATCGATGCACAGAGGATCGTGATGGCGCAGCGGGCGGTGGAGCTCGTCGGTCCGGATCGGCGCGGCGATGTGTGCGCCGCGCTCGAGGCGACCCTGGTGAGTCGTATCGAGGATCGCCCCGTTTTTCACGAGCTGTTTGCTGCGTTTTTCCGTGACCCGGAGATCGCGCAGCAGCTCATGGCGCAGTTGCTGCCCTCGAGCAAGGCGGCCGCAAAGGAGTCCCGCCGCAGCCCGCGGGCCTCCGAGGCACTGACGGTGCCGGGCGTTCCATCCATGGCCGGGTCATCTGCCGACCACGAGATTCGTCTTGATGCAGCGATGACGGCGAGCGATCGGCAACGTCTGCAGCATGCGGATTTTCAGTCACTGTCTGCGAGTGAGTTCCGTCTGATGGAGCAACTCGTCAGGGATGTTCCCCTGGCGTTGCCCAGGCTGTCGACGCGGCGTCGCAGGTCCTCGGTGCGGGGGCCGATGCTGGATTGGCAGAGGATGCTCAGAGACAGCGGCCGTCTCGCAGGAGAAATGGTGCCGGCGCCGCGGCGGGGCCATCGGATGCAGCCACTGCCACTGCTGATGCTTGTCGATATCTCCGGCTCGATGGAGCGTTACTCGAGGCTGTTGCTCTCCTTTCTCCACCGGGCCACGCGGGATATGCGGCGCTGGTCGTTTGCGATTGGAACAGGTCTCACGGATCTCGGCCCCGCATTTCGCGAAGACAATCCCGACCGGATGCTCGAGGTGGCGAACCGTCTCATCGCCGACTATGCGGGAGGCACCCGCCTCGGGCAGTCGCTTCGTCGGCTGCGTCTCGATTTTCCGCAGGCTGTGGTGGGGCGGCGCACACTGGTGCTCCTGATCACCGACGGACTGGATACCGGCGATCCCGCCGAACTCGAGCGTGAATTGCAGTGGCTCGGGAATCAGGCGCGCCATATCGTCTGGCTGAATCCGTTGCTCCGCTTCGATGGCTATCAGCCTCTCGCGGCTGGCGCGGGTGTCATTGCGAGGCATTCGGATCGTGCGATCGCCATCCACAATCTCTCGAAGCTTGAGGAACTTGCTGCCGGACTCGCGCGTGTCGTCAGGTTGTAGACTAGTCCCGTTCGCCGCAACTGGTCCGGCGCTGGTCGCCAGGGGCAGGCAGATGATCTCAATGAAAGGGAATTGACCATGCAGATGCAGGCGAGCCGGCATATCAGTGCGTCGCCGGACACGGTATGGAGGGCGCTCAACGACCCCGCGATTCTGCGCGGTTGTATCCCCGGTTGCGATTCGTTTGAACCAGCCGGTGACCACAGCTACGCGGTGTCTGCCGCGATCCGGATCGGTCCCGTTTCGGCGCGGTTTTCGGGCACTGTGACGCTGGCCGATATCGTCGAGGGAGTCTCCTACAGCCTGTCGTTCGACGCCAGCGGCGGTGTGGCCGGGTTTGGCAAGGGGCGCGCCGAGGTGGCGCTCACACCCGCCGACGGCGGCACCACACTGACATATGCCGTCAAGTCCCAGATCGGGGGCAAATTGGCGCAACTGGGTCAGCGACTGGTCGATGGAGCGGCGAAGTCAATGGCCGACGATTTCTTTCGTCGATTCGAGCAGGCCGTGCAGGCGCAAGCGCAGGGGCAGGAGGCCTCTGCTGCTGCCGGTGATCTGCAGCCCCCGGCAGATGCCGGGCGCAGGAGCCCCTCCTGGATATGGCTGGCGGGTCTGGCTGCTGCGGTCGCTGTCGTCGTGGGCCTCATGGCCGGGCGCTGATGGTCATCATGATGTGCAAGGTCTGATAGAAACCGTCTGCCATGGAAAACCTGGACGTCATCGTTCTTCGGCATCTCCGTGACTGGCGTCGTGCGGGCCATCGGGCTCTGCTCGCGACGGTGGTACGGACCTGGGGTTCGTCACCCCGACCGGTTGGTTCCATCATGGCGTTGTGCGAGACAGGAGCAGTCGTCGGTTCGGTATCCGGGGGCTGCATCGAGGATGATCTCGTGGACCGCTATGTGCATGCGGCACGGGCGGCCGCTTCGCGTTCGGCGCGCAATTCTTCGATCAATGCGGCCC
>CAYYDO010000252.1:0-2338 GCA_964470595.1 uncultured Burkholderiaceae bacterium
CGGCTGCAGCTCTGGATGAACGACGAGGGCGTCGGCCCGGCGGCCCACGAGGCCTTCAAGCACTGGGATCTCGGGGACATCGTCGCCGCCGAGGGCGTGCTCTTCAAGACCATGAAGGGCGAACTCTCGGTGCGCTGCAGCGCGGTGCGGCTGCTGGCCAAGTCCCTGCGGCCGCTGCCCGACAAGTTCCACGGCCTGCACGATCAGGAGACCCGGTATCGGCAGCGCTATGTCGACCTGATCGTCAATCCCGAGACGCGTCGCACCTTCGTCGCGCGCAGCCGCGCGCTGGCGGCCATCCGCAGCTTCATGACCGGGCACGGCTTCCTGGAGGTCGAGACGCCCATGCTGCACCCCATCCCGGGCGGTGCGGCGGCCCGGCCCTTCATCACCCACCACAACGCGCTCTCGCAGGACATGTACCTGCGCATCGCCCCCGAGCTCTACCTGAAGCGGCTGATTGTCGGCGGCTTCGAGCGGGTCTTCGAGGTCAACCGCAACTTCCGCAACGAGGGAATCAGCCCGCGCCACAATCCCGAGTTCACCATGATGGAGTTCTACGCCGCCTACACCGACTACCGGTGGCTGATGGATTTCACCGAGTCAGTGCTCCGGCACACCGCGATCGCAGCGACCGGCTCCGCCACGCTCAGTTATCAGGGGCGATCCGTCGATCTGGCCAGGCCTTTCGAGCGCCTGTCGATTGCCGAAGCCATCCTCCGGCATGCCAGCGGCATCAGCCCGGCGATGCTCACGAACATCCACTCAGTGAAAGCGATTCTTCAGTCCATGAAAGTGTCCACCGATACGCCCGCACTGCGGAACGCGGGGCTCGGCGCTCTTCAACTCGCGCTGTTCGAAGAGGTGGCCGAGGACAAGCTGTGGGATCCGACCTTCATCGTGGATTACCCCGTCGAGGTTTCTCCACTGGCACGGGCATCGGACAGCCGTCCGGAGATCACTGAGCGCTTTGAACTGTTCATCACGGGACGGGAGATCGCCAACGGATTCTCCGAACTGAACGATCCCGAAGACCAGGCCCAGCGATTTGCCCTGCAGGTTCAGGCCAAGGACGCAGGCGACGACGTGGCCATGTTCTTCGACCATGACTATATTCGCGCCATGGAATACGGTATGCCCCCCGCAGGTGGCTGCGGGATCGGCATTGACCGTCTTGTGATGCTGCTGACCGACAGCCCGAGCATTCGGGACGTGATTCTCTTCCCTGCTCTGCGCCGGGAAGACTGAGAGCGGCGCTTTTCGTCCCGCGCAACGTCAGCGGATAAGACCCTCGGCTCGCATCGCCGCAACGACGGCGGGACGCTGACCAACGCGCTCCCGGAACGCCTGAACGTGTGACCAGGGACCGAGATCGAAATGGATGGTGCGCGTCCAACTGAGCACGGTGAACAGATACGCATCGGCCACGGTGAAGTCCTCCCCAAGGAGAAACGGCCCGCCGGCGCCAAGCTGCTGATCCACATAGGCGATGCGACGCTCAAGCGTGGCACGCGCCCAGTCTTTCCAGTCCTGCCCGGCAGCCGGATTGAAAAACGGACCAAATGTCTTGTGCAGTTCCGTACCGATGTAGGTCAACCAGCTCTGCAGCCTGTAGCGCTCGATTGATCCCGCCACGGGCGCAAGGTTTCTGCCCGGCACGCGATCGGCAATGTACTGCCCGATCGCAGGGCCCTCGGTGAGCACCTCGCCACTATCGAGTTGCAGCGCAGGCACATAGCCTTTGGCATTGATCGACCAGAAATCGGCACCCGATGCCGTCTTCTTTGTTTTCAGATCGACCGCCTCGGCCTCGTAGGGAAGACCGGACTCCTCCAGAACGATATGCGGTGCGAGCGAACAAGAACCTGCCTTGTAATAGAGTTTCATCTGAATCCTTTCCTGATGCGGCCAGATGACCGCATCACTGACACGGGCAGCAGCCGGCCGCTAGTCGGCCTCGTCGATCCACTGCATCTGGATCGCCTCGAGGATTTTCTCGTTGGACCGGTTCGGGTCATCGGTGAATCCCGGCAGGGCCATCACCCAACGATGCAGGTCGGTAAAGCGAATTGCCTTGGGGTCGACATCCGGATGGGTTTCGCTGAGCGCGATTGCGATTTCAAGTGTGTCCGTCCAATTCATGTCAGTGATTCTCGCGGGCGTAGTTGATGGTGTACCGGGGAAGTTCAATCGTCAGATCGGCACCATCGATCGCAACCTGACAGGAGAGTCGCGACTGCGGCGTGAGTCCCCAGGCCCGGTCCAGGAGATCATCCTCGTCTTCCTCGGATGGTTCCAGTGACTCGAATCCCTGACGCACGATCACATGACAGGTGGT
>CAYYDO010000253.1:0-2335 GCA_964470595.1 uncultured Burkholderiaceae bacterium
CACATCCCGGGCCAATCCTGCCAACGGTGCACCACTGAGGATGATGCTGTCGGCACCATCCTTTTCAACACACTCCAGGCACAACTGCAGAAGCATATCGCGTCGCTCGTCCTGAACACGGCCCACCTCGGAGAATGACGCATTCAGACCACGATACGAGGCCATTCGGTCGTTGAAACCATAGGCCCGGATCACTTCCTGGTACCAGACGCCGATGCGCTGCGAGATGCCCACCAGCGAGAACCGCCCGCCATAAAGATGCGCCTCCGCTATCGAAGCCTCGGTCAGGCCAATCACGGGAACATCCAGCAATTCCTTCAGGGCACACAGACCCGGATCACCGTATGCGGCCACGATCACCGCGTCCATGTCGTCGGCGTGACATGCCGCACTCTGCAACACGGCATGGGCACCGATGACGGCCTCGGCGCGCGTTTCGATGTAAGCGACACCGAATTGCGCGGTCTGTGCCAACACCTCGGTGCCCGGCAGCGCCGATCTCTGGGCTTCGAGTCGAATCAGTTCCGTCACAGAGTCGGAAATATTGGGGTTGATCAGCAATATCTTCATGAAAGGGAATCCGGTTCAGGAATGGAGTTCTTCGCGGGCGCGTTGCCACAGTGCCTCGGCGGCGCGCTGCGCATCGCGAAGGATCTCGGACTCGTTCACGCGGGTTGCGCGTCCCTCTGCCACCACAAATTCCCCATCGACCATGACATGGGTGACATCCCTGCCCTGCGCCGTGTGCATGAGATTACCAAGATCATTGATCCGGGGAACAAGGTGCGCACGTCGCATGTCCAGACAGACCAGATCAGCCTTGAATCCGGGTTCCAGCCTGCCCACCTCATGTGCAAGACCCATCGCCTGGGCACCGCCACTGGTCGCCATATGCAGAAGGTCAGCCGGTTGCCACTCATCGTCGATGCGGTCTTCCTGAATGCGTCCCATGCACAGCCCCCAACGCATCACCTCGATCATGTCCGCGTGCATATTGTCGGTGGCCAGTGTGAGATTGATTCCTGCCCGATGCATTTTTCGAGTGGGTGATATCTGACCACCAGTGGCATTTCCCTTGGGAATATGGGCCAGGTTCATGTGCACCGCACCTGCGCGCACGATGTCCTGATCGCTCATATAGATGCCGTGCGCTGCGATCAGACGGTCGTTGAGCAGACCGACCGAATCGAGCAGTTCGGTCGGTGTGCAGTTGTCGCGCTCGCGAATGCGACGATTCTCGATACGACTCTGGGAGAGATGCGTGGTGACACGTATACCCTGTGGTGCCACGATATTCGAGATCTCCTGCAACAATGCCCGTGAACACGTATCCGGCGCATGCGGGGTGATCTGTACCCCTGTGCGGCCATTGAACTGGCCGTGCCACCTCTGGTGCAATTCGAGCGCATCCTGCAGTGTGCGGGCGCCAATTGCGGTTCGGTGTTCCCACTCACCGAGATGAACCCGTGAGAAATCGACATCGTGAATCCGCCCGCAGGTGTAGACCCGAAGGCCAAGCTCCGCCATCGCGGGAAGGGTGAGATCGGCATGGACATAGCTGTCATTGATCAGCGTTGACCCGAACAGCATCGCCTCGAGCGCACCAAGACGCGCAAGCGCGATGGCCTCGTCCGGACTCACCTCATGCCCGTGAGGCACCCCCGGCGTATAAGCGGGTGCAAATCCCATATCCTCGGCCACGCCACGCACCATGGTCAGGATGGTGTGGGTATGCACGTTGACAAAACCGGGCATCACCAGATGTCCAGGAAGAGACACGTCGCGCTGCGCCCGATACGCCGATGCCTGGGCCGTCGGCCCCACGAAGACAATCCGGTCGCCCCTCACGGCAATCACGGCATCGGCAAGGAAACGGTAGGGCTTGGCCGACTGAATCACGCTGACATCGCGGATCAGCGCATCCACCTCGATCAGTTGTGTCATGGGCTCAGAACCCCAGTACCTTGGGTAACCAGGTGACAAGCGGCGGAAAGAAAATGCACAGCGCCAGAACCACAAACTGGAAGATCACATAGGGCATGGATTCACGCACGATCACGCCCATCTTGACCCGGGTGATGCCACTCATCACAAAAAACAGCACGCCCACGGGAGGCGTCATCATGCCCACCACCAGGTTGTACATGAACAGGAAACCAAACCACAGGGGGTCAATTCCGTAGGCCACCGCGATCGGTGCAAAAAGCGGCACCAGCATGATGTAGGCCGCGTTGGATTCAAGCAGCATCCCCACGAGCACCAACAGCAGCATCACCATCCACAGAAACACCATGGGATCCGAGGTGAAGCCCTGAATCCAGGCTGCGAGCTTGTT
>CAYYDO010000254.1:0-2325 GCA_964470595.1 uncultured Burkholderiaceae bacterium
AGTTGGGACCGAGCAGCAGCGTGCGGCGGTTTTGCGCCTTCATGCGGTTACGCACCACCATCATGTCGCGCACCGGAATCCCCTCGGTGATGCAGACCACCAGATCGAGATCGGCCTCCACGGCTTCCCAGATGGCTTCGGCAGCGCCCGCAGGGGGAACATAGATGACCGATACCGTGGCGCCGGTAGCCACCTTGGCATCCTTGACGGAAGCGTAGATGGGAATGCCCTCGAAGTCTTCGCCGGCCTTCTTGGGGTTGACGCCCGCCACGAAGCAGTTACGGCCATTGGCGTAGTCGCGACACATGCGGGTATGAAACTGACCGGTCTTGCCGGTGATGCCCTGGGTGATGACCTTGGTCGTGTGATTGATCAGAATGGACATGTTCTTGGTCTCCCTGGCCTAGGCCTTCTTGGCGGCATCGACCACCCGTTGGGCGGCCTCGGCCATGGTGTCGGCAGTGATGATGGGAAGGCCCGATTCAGCCAGTATCTTCTTGCCCTGATCCTCATTGGTGCCCTTCATGCGCACCACCAGAGGCACCTTGAGACCCACTGCGCGGGATGCGGCGACAACGCCCTCGGCAATGACATCGCAACGCATGATTCCGCCAAAGATATTGACGAGGATGGCCTCGACCTTGGGATTGCCCAGCATGATCTTGAAGGCCTCGGTGACCTTCTCGGTGGTGGCTCCGCCCCCCACATCGAGAAAATTGGCCGGTTCGCCACCGAACAACTTGATGGTGTCCATGGTGGACATGGCCAGGCCAGCCCCGTTGACCAGACAACCGATATTGCCATCGAGCTGGATGTAGGCAAGATCGAACTTGGAGGCCTCGATTTCGGCGGGATCTTCCTCGTCGAGATCGCGCATGGCCGTCAGCTCGGGATGACGGTAGAGCGCGTTGGAATCGAAATTCCATTTGGCGTCGAGCGCGATGACCTTGCCATCGCCGGTGAGAATGAGGGGGTTGATTTCCGCAAGGGATGCATCGGTTTCCCAGAATGCCTTGTACAGACCCTGCAATACCCCCCGCGCCTGTGGAATGGATGCCTGGGGAACACCGATGCGGGCCGAGAGACTATCGGCATCGGCATCGGTCAGACCGGTGGCAGGATCGACGAAGACCTTGTGAATCTTTTCGGGATGGGTCGCAGCGACCTCTTCGATGTCCATCCCACCCTCGCTCGAACCCATCACACAGACGCGCTGGGTGACCCGATCGGTGACCACGGCGACGTAGAGTTCCTTGCGAATGTCGGCGCCCTCTTCGATGAGCAGACGACGCACTTTTTGTCCGCCGGGGCCTGTCTGGTGCGTGACCAGTTGCATGCCAAGAATGCTGGATGCGTGTGCCCGAACCTCGTCGAGCGAACGGGCCAGCTTGACGCCACCGCCCTTGCCGCGACCACCCGCGTGGATTTGGGCCTTGACGACCCATACCGGACCGCCAAGTGCCTGAGCGGCAGAAACGGCCTCGTCGACAGAGAAACAAGGGGTGCCGCGCGGCACGGCGACACCGTACTGACGCAAGATCTCCTTGCCCTGATACTCGTGAATTTTCATTGTTTTGCCCCCCTGGGTTGCGGGGCGGAGTTTATCACGCAGGCCCCGGCCAGCCCCGCCGCGCGGAGCGGCTCAGCGAGACGAGAGCACCTTGAACAAGCGTCGGATGGCCTCGGGAGAAAACCCCCTTTGCATCAGAAAACGCTGCTGACGGGCCATATCGGAAGCGGTCTGCGGCAGCTGCCCGAATTTGCGCTCCCAGACCGATCGCAGATGGGCGTCTTCGGATGTGTGCAGAGCAGCCAGAACGCCGAGCATGACCTCTTGCGGGACGCCCTTTTGCTGCAATTCGTGCCGGATTCTGGAGGGACCGAAACGCGGGCCTCTGACGCGGGCCACGGACTCCGCATAGCGCTGATCGGAGAGAAAGCCGCGGGACTCGAGGCGGTCGAGTACCGCATCGAGTTGCTCCGGAGATTCCGCCACAGCCGCCAGTTTGCGTCGCAGCTCGAAGCGGGAATGCTCGCGGCGCCGCAAGCATGACAGCGCCTGATCGAGCAGTGAATCGGAACCGGATGTCACTCCTGCTCGACAGCAGCGCGGGATTCCCCGGCTGGTCTTGGGCTGACACCAAACTTCTCACGCAGACGGTTTTCGATTTCGAGGGCAATTTCGGGATGCTGACGCAGGAACTCGCGCGCATTGTCTTTTCCCTGACCGATACGCTCGCCGTTGTAGCTGTACCAGGCGCCGGACTTCTCGACGATGTCAGCTTCGGAGCCGAGATCGATGATCTCGCCTTCGCGCGAGATGCC
>CAYYDO010000255.1:0-2312 GCA_964470595.1 uncultured Burkholderiaceae bacterium
GAGCCCCTGCCAGGCAGAGGTCGGGGTGTTGCCGATCGGGGATATGCATCCCAGACCGGTGACAACGACCCTGCGCCGACCCGCGGCGCCCGAAACGAGAGGACCGCTCATCGGCGAGAAACCTTTTTACTTTTTCAGGTGGTTCGTGACGTAGTCGATCGCCTGCTGAACCGTGGTGATCTTCTCGGCCTCTTCGTCGGGAATCTCGCAGCCGAAGGCATCTTCAAGAGCCATGACCAACTCGACCGTATCAAGGGAGTCTGCGCCGAGATCGTCGACAAACTTGGATTCTTTCTTGACGTCTTCGATCTTGACGCCGAGTTGCTCCGAAACGATTCCGATGACGCGCTTTTCAATGTCTTCCATGAAGATTTTCCTAAGGTGGAACGGTGAAAGGATTGTATCAGGACATGACCATGCCGCCGTTGACGCTCAGGGTCACGCCGGTGATGTATGCAGCCCCATCGGACGCCAGAAACACGACGGCAGAGGCCACATCGGAGGGGGTGCCGAAGCGCTGCGCGGGAATCTGCTCGGTGAGACTCTGAATCTGCTCCGGGGACAGAGCGCGCGTCATGTCGGTGTCGATGAACCCGGGGGCTACGCAATTCACGGTAATGCCACGACTGGCCACTTCTCTGGCAAGCGCCCGCGACATTCCCGCCACACCGGCCTTGGCGGCTGCATAGTTGATCTGACCGGGGTTTCCCGAGAGCCCGACGACCGAGGTGATGTTGATGATGCGCCCCCAACGGGCCTTCATCATCGCGCGCAGGACACCACGCGACATGCGGAACACCGAGGAGAGGTTGGTCTCGATGACCGCATCCCACTCGTCATCCTTCATGCGCATCGCCAGGTTATCCCGGGTAATTCCCGCATTGTTCACCAGAACAGCCGGAGCACTCCAGCGCGCTGCGATATCCGCGAGCACGGCATCGCAGGAGGATGGCTCATTGACCTGCAGCACAAGACCGGTGCCCGCAATTCCGGCATCGGCGAGAGTCGCCGATATGCGCTCAGCCCCCTCCTGGGTCGTCGCGGTGCCGATCACGATATGGCCCGCTGCACCCAGGGACAGGGCAATCGCCTGGCCGATGCCCCGGGTCGCTCCGGTCACCAGGGCGACGCGGCCGTGTGTGGATGATTCAGTGCTCATGCCGCCTGGATTCCCTGAAGAGTGTTCTGAAGACTCGCCTCGTCGTTGATCGCATGGACCTCGATCGATGGCGCAATGCGCCGGATCAGGCCGCCGAGCACCTTGCCCGGGCCACATTCCACAATCCTCGTCACGCCGCTTCGCTCAAGCGCGCCGATCACCTCGACCCAACGCACGGGACGCATCGCCTGACGCGAGAGCGCATCGCGCAGGGCATCGGACGATGTCTCGACACGCACGTCGACATTGTTGACCACGCGGATACCGGGTTCACGGAGTTCCTCGGCTGCAAGACGCTCGCGAAGGGCCTGCGCAGCAGGGGCAAGAAGGCTGGAGTGAAATGGCGCCGACACAGGCAGTGGCAGCGCGCGCTTGGCGCCCCGCTCGCGAACCAGCGCACATGCCCGTTCGACCGCAGCGGTATGACCTGCAATCACGGTCTGGTCAGGCGCATTGAAGTTGACCGCCTCGACCACATCACCCTGCGCCGCATCCTGACATGCGCGCACAACGGACTGTGCATCCATGCCAAGGATTGCGGCCATCGCACCCACCCCGACAGGCACGGCCGACTGCATGCGCTCGGCGCGGAAGCGCACGAGTTGCACCGCCTGCCCCAGCTCGAAGACGCCCGCGGCAGTCAATGCGGAATACTCTCCGAGGCTGTGACCCGCCGCCCATGCGGGAAGGGGGCCACCTGCAGCGCGCCATGCGCGATAGAACGCCAGCGATGTGGCAAGCATGACCGGCTGGGTGTTGACCGTCAGGTTGAGCGATTCCGCAGGCCCTTGGGCGATCAGCGCATCGAGATCCTGCCCGAGGGCCTCCGAGGCTTCGCGAATGGTGTCGGTCACGGTCGCATTGCCGGCGAATCCCGCAAGCATGCCGACTGTCTGCGACCCCTGGCCGGGGAAAACGAAAGCGAGTGAATCCATGACGATGTCCTTTCCTTCACATCTGAGCGAGAACGGCACCCCATGTGAAGCCGCCTCCCACCCCCTCCATCATCACCTTGTGACCAGCGCGGATGCGGCCGTCACGAACGGCGGTATCGAGCGCGAGCGGCACGGATGCCGCAGAGGTGTTGGCATGACGATCCACGGTGATGACCACGCGGGATTCATCGATTCCGAGACGTCGCGCTGTCGCCGAG
>CAYYDO010000256.1:0-2292 GCA_964470595.1 uncultured Burkholderiaceae bacterium
CTCAATGCCCTGGGTTACGGCGACCCGAGCCAGAACCTGGTGCTGAATCTCGTCTACAACCCGCAGGGGCCGTCCTTGCCACCACCCCAGGCGCCACTCGAGGCCGATTACAAGCGTGAACTGCTGCTGCATTTCGGTATCCGCTTCAATCATCTTTTCGCGCTCACCAATATGCCCATCCAGCGCTTTGGCAGCACCCTGGTGAGCAAGGGCACCTTTGCCGGCTACATGCAACTGCTGCGCGAGAACTACCGTATCGAGAACCTGGAGACGGTCATGTGCCGCAGCCTTCTGAGCGTGGATTGGCAGGGCGATCTCTACGACTGTGATTTCAACCAGATGCTGGGTCTGTCCGGCACGCTGGCGCAGGGATCGCGCCCGCATCTGCGAGATCTTCTCGCGGCAGACCCTGTTGGCGGCACGATCCGTGTTGCCGACCACTGCTACGGTTGCACGGCAGGACAGGGCAGCAGTGGCGGCGGTGCGCTGGAGACATCGCAGTCTGCGGCACCAGAGGCCACCCCCACAGCCACACCCCTTGCTGCTGTTGGGGGGCAGTGATGGCCGGTGCCCGCAGGCTAGCACTGTGGGTGGGGTTGGCGGCGATTGTGGCGCTGACATTCGGGGTGTGGTGGCAATTCGATCTGGGGTCGCTGCTCACGCTCGATAAGCTCAAGGCCAGTCGCGATGTGCTTCAGGACCATGTGCAGCGCGAGCCATTGCGCACCGCCGCGATGTTCTTTGCCGTGTATGTGGTTTCCACGGCCTTGTCCATTCCAGGTGCGGTGATCCTGACATTGGCAGCCGGTGCGATGTTCGGTCTTGGCTGGGGCTTGTTGCTGGCCAGTTTTGCCTCGAGCCTGGGTGCGCTGCTGGCATTTCTGGTGGCCCGCCACCTGCTGCGCGATGTCATTCAGCGCCGCTTCAGTCATGCGCTTGCGCCCATCTTCGAGGGTGTGCGCAAGGACGGCACCCTGTATCTGCTCACCTTGCGCCTGGTACCGCTGTTCCCTTTCTGGCTGATCAACCTGGTGATGGGGCTCACCCCCATGTCGGCCGCGCGCTTTTATCTGGTGAGCCAGGTCGGCATGCTGGCTGGAACCCTGGTGGTGATCAATGCGGGAACACAGTTGGCAGCCATTGCCTCACCGCAGGACATCTTTTCGCCGGCCTTGCTGGGCAGCCTGGTGTTGCTCGGCTTTTTTCCGTTCATTGCCAAGGGCCTGGTGAATGCCTTGCAGCGGCGCAAGGTCTATGCACGGTGGTCGCGGCCGCGATCGTTCGATCGCAACCTTGTGGTGATCGGCGGTGGCGCTGGAGGTCTGGTCTCGGCATATATCGCCGCAACGGTCAAGGCCAGGGTCACCCTGATCGAGGCGCACAGGATGGGGGGTGATTGCCTCAACTATGGCTGCGTCCCGAGCAAGGCCCTGATCCGTTCCGCAAGAATGGCCCGCCAACTGAAGGACGCGCATCAGTTCGGCCTGATGGATACGGCGGGTCGCGTCGACTTTCCTGCCGTCATGAAGCGCGTGCGTGATGTCATCGATCGCATTGCCCCGCACGATTCCGTCGAACGCTATACCGGGCTTGGCGTGGAGGTTCTGGAGGGACATGCCCGCATGAGGGATCCCTGGACGGTGGAGATCACATTCCCTGATGGCGCGCAGCGCACGCTCACCACGAGGAACATCGTGATTGCCGCCGGTGCCAGCCCCTTTGTGCCGCCCATCCCGGGTCTGCGGGAGATCGGCTGCCTGACCAGCGATACGGTATGGGGGCTTGCCGAGTTGCCCCGGCGCATGGTCGTGCTGGGAGGTGGCCCGGTGGGTTGCGAGCTGGCGCAGAGTTTCGCGCGGCTTGGCAGTGCCGTCACCCTGGTGGAGATGGCCGCGCGCATTCTGGTGCGCGAAGATCCGGAGGTCTCCGATGCCGTCACTGACTCATTGCGCGCCGATGGCGTTCAGGTGCTGACCGGACACCAGGCCATGCGGGCAGGGGCAAGCGGTGCTGAGCGGTTTCTGGTGGTGCGCAATGGGGAAACCGAGGTCACGATGGCGTTTGATCAGCTGCTCTGTGCCGTGGGCCGCAGCCCCCGCGTGAGCGGTTATGGATTGCAGGAGCTTGGCATTCCGTTGACTGCGGGCGGCACGATCGCCACCAACGAGTATCTGCAGACCATCTATCCCAACATCTTTGCCGTGGGCGATGTGGCGGGCCCTTTCCAGTTCACCCACACCGCCGCGCACCAGGCCTGGTATGCCGCAGTCAATGCGCTGTTTGGGCGCCTGC
>CAYYDO010000257.1:0-2290 GCA_964470595.1 uncultured Burkholderiaceae bacterium
ATGCGGCTCAGGTTCGCAGATCCGATGAATGCGCGCCCGCTACCATCGGCACGCTCGAACAGATAGGCCTTGGGGTGAAAGCTGCGCCGCTCATGGCTGTACACCCGGGCATGCAGACGGTCATGCCAGTGACCAGACCAACTGCAGATGCGCGTCAGTGCTGCGGGTTCGGTCACGCCCAGATAGTCTGTGGTCAGAATCCGCAATTCGGCACCGCGCAGCATTGCGGCAAGCACCGGGCCCTCGATCAGATCGAGGCCACTGTCCATCACGAATGCGACGGCGATGCGCGCTATCGCGCAGGCCTGGAACTCATGCTTCAAGGCATTGAGAAGGGAAGATCCGCCGCCCGTATGCAGACGCGCGGCTCTCCCGGCTGATCTTCCCGCAGCTGCCGAATCTGGCGGGTCGATCAGGATCAGCCCGCCATCGAATCCGCCGCGTTCTGCGCGTTTCTCTTCAGCACGCCGCATCACATCGTCACGGGCAAGACCATGGCGCCTGGCGATGGTGTCGAGCACGGTCTGCAGATCGGCCAGTTCATCCAGCACCCTGCCGACCTGTCCGCTGCCAATCGCTTCCAGCACCTCGTGTGTTTCCTCGACCAGCTTCAGCCCGAGAAACCTTGCCATCTCCTCTGCACTGGCCGTGCGCAATGCCAGATTGCGCCCCTCTGCGGCAGCCAGCGCGGGGATGCCGTCGCGGATCAGCTTCTCACGTGCCGGAGGTGCCACTTCGGGATGTCCAGTAATCCGCCTTGTCCGGAAAAATCCAGCGCACACCACCGCGCGGATCCTCCCGATCGCCCCGGTATCGGGGAATCAGATGGATATGCAGATGGGGCACGGTCTGGCCTGCGGCGGGCCCATCGTTGATACCGATGTTGAAGCCGTCGGGCTTGCGTGTTTCCTGCAGCTCTGTGCGTGCCCAATCCATCAGCCCCAGCAGATCGTCCCTCTCGGCAGGGGTGAGCTCGAAGAAGCTGCCCATATGCCGTCTGGGAATGATCAGGGTGTGGCCCGGCGACACCGGATAGGCATCGCGGATCACCACGCCATGCGCGCTGGCCTTGACGATTCTTGATTCAGGCAGGCTGCAAAACGGGCAGTGTTCGGCATGGGTCATGGCGCAAAAATACAAGGAAGTCGTGTCCGCGTCACGCCGCCAGCGCAAGCCGCATGCTGCGCCCCGCAAATCGCCCGAGATCGCTGTTGCTTGGCGACTCACCCACCCAGGCCACCGCAAGCCTCGTCTTCGAGAGCGTGCGCGCAGTCTCGGCCGACGGATAACCGACATGACCATCCGTCAGGATCAGGGCCCGCCTGATCTGCTCGGCTTCGATATGCCGGGCGATGCACTCGATGCTTGTGCCGCCGCCGGTGCGCAGCAAGCCCCGCTCCAGTTCCCTCATCGGGATATCCTCAACCGTGGTCGAAAACAGATGCACCTGCGGGGCCACCCACTCCTTGCAGTCGATCATCGCGCCATACAGTGGCCGGATCACCTTGCTCATGCTGCCCGAGACATCCAGATACACATGCACCCGTTCACTCGTGCTCGGGCGCCTGCGAACACTCTCGCTCTGATAGAGCAGGGGGGTGACACCCAGCTGCCGCTGCACAATCGCCCGCCGATCCCGCGTGGGCACAGCAGTGAGCATGGTGCTCGCGAGCGTATCCATGCCCGCGATGCGGGCCGAGCCCTGCCCATGCGCCAGATAGGCAAACAGATGCCGCAGCTGCTGGCGCACCGACACCTTGTCGGGAGTCAGTCGCAGGGGGGCCAGCACCTCGCGGGCCGTAAGGTAATCCTCGATGGGCATGCCATTGAGTTTCGCGGCGTATTCTTCGGCCAGCTCTCCGACAAACCCGTTCAGCGTTGCCGCATCGCCCACCCCCTGGGCATGCGCCGCATCATGCCCGCCCAGAAGCGGCACGCGGGCGATCACGGTGTCGACCGCAAGCCCCAGCCCCCTCATGCCCATGCGAATGGCCTCGCGGATCTCCCAGGCACTCGCCCCCGAATAGCCCCACAGCCGCTTGTAGACGTCCTTGACGAACACGATGCCCTCGAAATCGGCATCTTTCAGCACTGACGGAAGGCGGATGCGCTCGGTCGGATGCCAGTCATCCGGTGGCCGCAGGAAACATTGCGGAAATGCGTCCTCGCGATAGAAATCACGAAACAGACCGGTGGCCTCGGGCGTGGGATGCGCCTTGCTCCAGGTGGCATTGATCAGGCATTCGAACACCAGGTTGTCCATCACTGTCGATTGCGCATAGCGCCGCGT
>CAYYDO010000258.1:0-962 GCA_964470595.1 uncultured Burkholderiaceae bacterium
GTCGACGAACTCGAGACGCTTTTCGAGGGTGCCGGCTGGAATGTGATCAAGCTGCTGTGGGGCTCGGACTGGGATCCTCTTTTTGCCCGCGATCGATCAGGCGAACTGGTGCGCACACTCTCCGCCACCCCTGATGGTCAGTTGCAGACCTTTGCTGCCAACGATGGTGCCTTCAATCGGGAGCGTTTCTTTGGTCAGACTCCCGCCTTGCAGGCACTGGCCTCGGGGTTGACCGATGAACAGATCGATCGCTTGCGTCGCGGTGGCCACGACATGCGCAAGATTCATGCGGCCTATCACGCGGCGTGCCAGCATCAGGGCCGACCCACGGTGATTCTCGCGCAGACAAAAAAAGGTTTCGGGATGGGCAAGGCGGGGCAGGGTCGCATGACCACGCATCAGCAGAAGAAACTCGACCGCGAGGATCTGATCGAATTCCGTGATCGTTTCGGGTTGCCGCTCACCGATGCACAGGTCGAATCGCTGTCGTTCTACAAGCCCGATCCCGCCAGCCCCGAGATGCGGCATCTGCTTGCGCGGCGTCAGGCGCTCGGGGGCTTCATGCCCAGTCGCAGAGCCAGCAGCAGCCCTCTTGCCGTACCGGATCTGAGCACGCACGCACAGTTTGCGATTGCGGCTGAAGGCAAGGAGATGTCCACCACCATGGCCATGGTGCGCATGCTCGGGCAGTTGCTCAAGGCACCGGATTTCGGCAGGCATGTGGTGCCCATCGTTGCCGACGAAGCGCGCACATTCGGAATGGCGAGTCTGTTCCGGCAGGTGGGCATCTACTCCGCCCAGGGGCAGTTGTACGAGCCAGAGGATATCGGTTCGATTCTTTACTATCGCGAGGCGCGCGACGGTCAGATTCTCGAGGAGGGCATCTCGGAGGCTGGCGCCATGGCGTCCTGGACTGCTGCAGCCACGAGTTACTCGGTGCATGGCCTGCCGCTGGTGCCGTG
>CAYYDO010000258.1:972-2287 GCA_964470595.1 uncultured Burkholderiaceae bacterium
GCTGCCGGTCTATATCTATTACTCGATCTTCGGTTTTCAGCGCGTGGGTGATCTGATCTGGGCGGCCGCCGATCAACGTGCCAGGGGCTTTCTGATTGGCGCGACCTCCGGTCGCACCACATTGGCCGGTGAAGGTTTGCAGCATCAGGACGGCAGCAGTCTTCTGGTGGCCTCGACGATTCCCAATTGTGTCTCCTACGACCCGGCCTATGCCTATGAGCTGGCCGTGATCATCGACGAGGGCATGCGGCGCATGACCGAACGGCAGGAGGACGTGTTCTATTACATCACCGTCACCAACGAGAATGAGGCGCAGCCGAGCATGCCCGATGGTGCCCGCGAGGGCATTCTCCGCGGTATGCATTGCGTGCTGCCGGCGGTTGGAGCCGATGTTCGTCTGCTGGCTTCGGGGGCGCTGCTCAAGGAGGCCCTCGATGCTGCTCGCAGTCTGTGGAATGAGCGTGGGATCAGGGCTGAGGTCTGGAGTGTGACGAGCTATGCGGAACTAGCCCGCGATGGCATGCGTTGTGACCGGCAGCAACTCGATGGCGAGACGGCCGATACGCCATGGGTCACCCGGATGCTATCGGGCAACAGCACGCCCGTGGTCGCGGTATCCGACTACGTGCGTGCCTTGCCGGAGATGATCCGGGCCTATGTTCCCGCGAATTACCGCACCCTTGGAACGGACGGGTTTGGCCGAAGCGATACCCGTGCCCGTCTTCGTGATGCCTTCCGGGTGGACAGTCAGTGGATCGCGCGCGCGGCCCGTCAGGCCATTGGCGTGAACTGATAGCCCTGCCCGGATGCGGCGATGGACCCCATCGCGGGAAAGGGGAAGTGGAACCCGCCTGCGATCATCCTGTCGCGAACGATCATCTCGAACACCTTGCGCCGCGTCTGGCGGGCCATCTCGGCATCCATGTCGAACACCACTGCCCAGTCGGGATTGCGGGCAAACAGCGCAGGCACATTGGTCAGATCTGCAACATAGATGAAGGACTTGCCCTCCGAGGTGGCGGTGAACAGCGTGTGTCCCGGGGTGTGACCGAATGCGGGAATGGAGGTGATTCCCGGAACGATGGTGTCGCCCGGATTGAACACCACAAGCTGGCTGGCGGGCAGATCGCCCAGGGCACGTCGTACGGCTCCGATCGCACCCTTGAGGCTCTCGGGTGGATTGGCGACACGGGCCGGGTCTGTCCAGAAGGCATGCTCAGGGGCCGGCACCATCACCCGGGCCCGCGGATACACCAGGGTGCCGTTCTGGAAGCGCAGGCCGAATGCGCGGCGCCCTGCGCGCTGCCAGGGCTAC
>CAYYDO010000259.1:0-1784 GCA_964470595.1 uncultured Burkholderiaceae bacterium
CCAGCAGCGCGGAGTAGGCGGGCAGACCGGCGCGGCGCAGCGCGATGTCGGCCTCATGGGCAGGGCATCCATGTCGGCCCGCAGGCCGATCATGCCGCCGTCGCCCTTGTTGCCGCGAAGCACGCCCACCACACCTGTCACCCCGATGCCGGTGTGCACTTCGTCCATGCCGCAGGCTTTCAGTTCTTCGGCCACCAGGGCAGCCGTGCGGTGTTCCTCGAAGCGCAGTTCGGGGTGGGCGTGCAGATCCCGACGCAGCGCCCTGATCGCGCCGGCGATGCCATGGATAGCTTCTGGAATCTTCACGGTTCGATTCTAAGTCAGCGATAGATCACTTCCACCGATTCCCTTGCGAAGGTCTCGCCCAGAGCCTGGAGGAATTCCTCTTCCGGTCGCACATGCCAGTCATCGGGCAGTGCAATGTCGCACTCGGCATCGCCGCGCTGCATGCGCACGACCAGGGGGCAGCCCTGCTGCGGCATGCGCCAGGGGCTGATCAGCTCGCGCAGTTTTGCGGCCGCCGCCGCCCGGTCGTCCGGCACCCGTACCCGCACTCCGAGCGAGAATCGCACCCGCGCCTCGCCAAGCGTCAGGATGTCGGCAGCCGCCCCGCGCAGGCCACCCGAAAAATCGTCATTCTCGATCCGGGCGGAGACGATCAGGGGTTCGTCCACCCGGATGGACTGTCGGTGCCTGTCCCACAGTTCGGCGAAGACCGTGATTTCGAGTCGGGCAGTGGCGTCGTCGATCTCGACGATGCGCATCATTCCCCGTCGCGTCATCTGGGTGCGGCTGCTGCTGACAATGCCCGCTACCCACACCGGATCACGCTGAGGCAGCAGACGCTGGATCGGCGTGGAGATGAAACGCCGGATCTCCTGTGCAAACGGTGTGAACAGATGACCCGAGAAGCAGTAGCCGAGCGCATCCTTTTCCTCGAGCAGGCGCTGACGCTCACTCCACGGTGCAGCCACAGGCATCTCCACGACGACGGCACCGGACTCGCCAGCGCTGGCGTCTTCAAACAGTCCTCCCTGATGGCGGTTGGCCTCGGCCTGCTCGGCAGCGGCAACAGCCAGTGGCACCGCCGCGAGCAATTGCGCACGATTGGCGTGCAGCCGGTCGAAGGCACCCGCCTTCACCAGGGCCTCGATGCAGCGTCGGTTGACCATCCGCCGATCCACGCGGGCGCAGAAATCGAAGATGTCGCGAAACACGCCGTCGCGGTTGCGCACGGCAAGGATATTCATCACCGCGCTCTCGCCCACACCGCGCACCGCGCCCAGACCGTAGCGGATGGCCACGCCCCGCTCGCCCTTGCCGACATCGGCGCCAGGGGCCCTGCCGGTGCCATTCGCGTCGTGATGCACGGGCTCGAAGCGCAGCCCCGATGCATTGATGTCGGGGGCCATCACCCGCACGCCGTTGGCCCTTGTGTCGGCCATGAAGAAGGCGACCTTGTCGGTATCGTCCATATCGGCCGACAGGGTGGCGGCCATGAATTCGGCGGTGTGATGTGCCTTGAGCCATGCCGTCTGATAGGTCAGCACGGCATAGGCGGCGGTGTGGGATTTGTTGAAGCCGTATTCGGCAAACATCTCCATCAGATCGAAGAGGCGGGTGGCCAGCGCCTGTGTATGCCCCTTGTCGAGTGCGCCGCGCACGAAGATTTCCCGCTGCTGGGCCATTTCCTCGGGCTTTTTCTTGCCCATCGCCCGACGCAGCAGATCGGCCCCGCCAAGCGAGTAGCCGGCGATGATCTGCGCGATCTGCATCACCTGTTC
>CAYYDO010000259.1:1794-2284 GCA_964470595.1 uncultured Burkholderiaceae bacterium
GCTGCATCAGGCCGAGGGCGAGCATGACGAGCGAGACGAGGAACGAGCCGCGCGCGTCGCCGAAATGCGAGCCGTCGAGGAGGCGCAGGATCGTCATGATGACGAGGAAGCCGCCGACGACGAGCGGCACGCCGTAGGTCGGGGCGAGACACTCCTTCAGGTCGTCGTGGAAATAGTCGATCGGCTGCTCACCGCGCTTGCGCTTGATGAAGTCATCGACCATGCCGGAATTGAGCGGCCCCGGCCGGTAAAGTGCCAGCACGGCGATGATGTCCTCGAAACGGTCAGGCTGCAGTTTGGCCAGCAGCTTCTTCATCCCGTCGGATTCCACCTGGAAGATGGCCGTGGTGTTGGCGTCACGCAGCACCTGATAGGCCGCGGGATCATCGAATCCGTCCAGTTCGCGCAAGGTCAGGTGGCGATCGGGGTCGAGACCGTTGATGAAATCGACGGCCATCTGAATGATGGTCAGGTTGCGCAGACCCAGGAA
>CAYYDO010000260.1:0-1128 GCA_964470595.1 uncultured Burkholderiaceae bacterium
TGGTCAAGGTGTACCTCGCCGTCAAGCGCCGCCTGCAGCCGGGCGACAAGATGGCCGGCCGGCACGGCAACAAAGGGGTGGTCTCGCGGATCGTTCCGGTGGAAGATATGCCCTACATGGCCGATGGCACACCCGTCGACATCGTGCTCAACCCGCTGGGCGTGCCCTCGCGGATGAACGTGGGCCAGATTCTCGAGACCCATCTGGGCTGGGCCGCCAAGGGTATCGGACAGCGCATCGGGGACATGCTGCAGCAGCAGGCGGCCGCATCCGACGTACGCAAGTATCTGGAAAAGGTCTACAACACCAGCGGGCATCCTGAGGAAATCAAGGCGCTCTCCGATTCGGAGGTCCTCGAACTCGCATCCAATCTGACCGATGGTGTGCCATTTGCCACGCCGGTGTTCGATGGCGCCTCTGAAAAAGAGATCCATCACATGCTTGAGCTGGCCTACCCGGACGACATCGCCCGGCGCGTTGGTCTCACGGAGACCCGCACCCAGGTGCAGCTGCTCGATGGCCGCACCGGCGAGGCGTTCGACCGCAAGACCACGGTGGGTTACATGCACATGCTCAAGCTGCATCACCTGGTCGATGACAAGATGCACGCCCGATCCACCGGACCGTATTCGCTTGTGACACAGCAGCCTCTGGGCGGCAAGGCACAGTTCGGTGGTCAGCGTTTCGG
This sequence comes from uncultured Burkholderiaceae bacterium, assembly GCA_964470595.1. GTDB lineage: Bacteria > Pseudomonadota > Gammaproteobacteria > Burkholderiales > Burkholderiaceae_A > Lacustribacter. Next base: position 689 of record CAYYDO010000260.1, read on the forward strand.
CGAGATGGAGGTCTGGGCACTGGAGGCTTACGGGGCAGCCTACATCCTGCAGGAGATGCTCACGGTCAAGTCCGACGATGTCAGCGGTCGCACCAAGGTGTACGAAAACCTGGTCAAGGGCGAGCACACCATCGATGCCGGCATGCCGGAGTCGTTCAACGTGCTGGTGAAGGAAATCCGTTCGCTCGGTATCAATATCGAGCTGGACGAGCAGTGATCGCGCGCGACTGACTGGAGAATCAAGCCATGAAAGATCTACTCAACCTGTTCAACCAGCAGCGCCCGACCCTTGATTTCGACTCGATCAAGATCGGCCTGGCGTCCCCGGACCTGATCCGCTCGTGGTCCTACGGCGAAGTGAAGAAGCCGGAGACCATCAACTACCGCACCTTCAAGCCGGAGCGTGACGGCCTGTTCTGCGCCGCCATCTTCGGCCCGAT
>CAYYDO010000260.1:1138-2267 GCA_964470595.1 uncultured Burkholderiaceae bacterium
CATGCCGGAGTCGTTCAACGTGCTGGTCAAGGAAATCCGGTCGCTGGGTATCGATATCGATCTCGAGCGCGGTTGAATTTGAACGACATCACTGAAAGAAGGTAGGCACATGAAAGCGCTACTCGATCTGTTCAAGCAGGTTCAGCAGGATCAGATCTTCGACAAGATCCGCATCGGCCTGGCTGCTCCGGAGAAGATTCGTTCCTGGTCCTATGGCGAGGTCAAGAAACCCGAGACCATCAACTACCGCACATTCAAACCCGAGCGTGACGGCCTCTTCTGCGCCAAGATCTTCGGCCCGATCAAGGACTACGAATGCCTGTGCGGCAAGTACAAGCGGCTCAAGCATCGCGGCGTGATCTGCGAAAAGTGCAATGTCGAGGTCACCCTCACCAAGGTGCGTCGCGAGCGGATGGGCCATATCGACCTGGCCAGCCCGGTCGCCCACATCTGGTTTCTCAAGTCGCTGCCATCCCGTCTGGGCATGGTTCTGGGCATGACGCTCAGGGATATCGAGCGGGTGCTTTACTTCGAGGCCTACGTCGTGATCCAGCCGGGCCTCACCCCGCTGAAGAAATTCACGATCATGTCCGAGGAGGAGTTCCTGACCAAGCAGGAACAGTATGGCGACGAATTTGTCGCCATGATGGGCGCCGAGGCGATTCGCGAGTTGCTTCGCGGAATCGATCTCGAGGCCGAGATTCTGAAACTCGAGACTGAACTCGCCGAGACGTCGTCGGATGCCAAGCGCAAGACCATCGCCAAACGGCTCAAGGTACTCAAGGGTTTCGAGAAGTCCCAGGTCAAGCCCGAGTGGATGATTCTCGAGGTGCTCCCGGTGCTCCCCCCCGAGCTGCGTCCCCTGGTGCCGCTCGACGGAGGCCGCTTCGCCACCTCCGATCTCAATGATCTCTACCGGCGTGTGATCAACCGCAACAACCGTCTGCGCAGACTGCTCGAGCTGAAGGCTCCGGACATTATCGTGCGCAACGAAAAGCGCATGCTCCAGGAGGCCGTCGACTCGCTCCTCGACAACGGACGCCGTGGCAAGGCCATGACGGGCGCCAACAAGCGCCCCCTGAAGTCCCTCGCAGACATGATCAAGGGCAAGGGCGGCCGCTTCCGCCAG
>CAYYDO010000261.1:0-2266 GCA_964470595.1 uncultured Burkholderiaceae bacterium
CTTCCGGCCCTGCCGTACGCCCCCGATGCCCTTGCGCCCCACATCTCGCGTGAGACGCTCGAGTTTCATCATGGCAAGCATCATCAGGCCTATGTCACCAACCTCAACAACCTGATCAAGGGCACCGAATTCGAAAACGCCAGCCTCGAGGACATCGTGCGGAAGTCCTCTGGTGGCGTGTTCAACAACGCGGCCCAGATCTGGAACCACACCTTCTACTGGAATTCGCTCTCGCCCAAGGGCGGGGGTGCACCCTCCGGCGCACTGGCAGCGGCAATCAGCGCCAAGTGGGGCTCCTGGGAAGCGTTCAAGGAAGCCTTCACGAAGAGTGCGATCGGCAACTTCGGGTCGAGCTGGACCTGGCTGGTGAAAAAACCCGATGGCAGTCTGGACATCGTCAACACCAGCAATGCCGCCACGCCGCTGACCACTGGCGATACGCCCCTGATCACCTGCGATCTCTGGGAGCACGCCTATTACATCGACTACCGCAACCGCCGCCCGGACTACCTCGGCGCATTCTGGTCCCTGGTCAACTGGGACTTTGCCTCACGCAATTTCGCGGCCTGAGCCCATCGGGAACGCACGATGAATTCACCCGGGACCCTCCCGGGTGACGCGACCACCGAATGGCGGGCTCAGCGTATCGGCCCGCCAGACACGGTGTCACCCTCCAGAATCCCGCGCTGACGAAACCAGCCGCGCTCCATCTCCAGTGCGAAGCGCACCGGTTCGCGAGAGCAGTGGCTCTGCTCCGAGAACGGTTCCATATCGGCCATGTTCACCACCCGTCCTTGTGGGCCGATGAAGGCGATTGTCAGCGGCAGGGGTGTGTTCTTCATCCAGAAGCACTGCACCTCGGGGGTATCGAAAACAAACAGCATCCCCTGGCCCGCCCCCAGACTGCGCCGTCCCATCAGGCCCATCATGCGTTGCTGGGGTGTTTCGGCGATTTCGGCAACGATCTGGAAAAACCGCACCTGCAGCGTCTCGCTGCGCAGTCGCGGTTGCGGTCCCGGTTGTGCCGCTGCCGAGAGCGAGAAGCCGAGAAAGAAGATGACCAGGGCGGACGCACGGGCCGCAGGCAGGAGTCTCAGGGTTGCCATTTGAGAAGTCTCAGCAGGTTGATGTAATCGTCGGTGAATACAGGATATCCCTGCGGTGCGGAGATCGGTCGCGAGCCGCTCTGAATCGTTTTCGCACGCAGTCGTTCCGGGTCCCGGCTCATCAGGACCTGATCGGTGGACGCCAGCCAGTAGAGTGGCCCATGATCGAATTGTGGTGTGTCCGACACCACGACGGCCGACATGCCGAAACTCTCCGCAAGTCGCTGTGCCACCGGCAGCAGATCGACGAAACGATTGGTTGCCTGGAATACGATCACGCCATCGGGCTTGAGGTGACGGACATAAATGTCCATGGCCTCACGGGTGATCAGGTGGGTTGGAATCGAGTCGCCGGAGAAGGCATCGAGGGCGAGCACGTCGAATTGTCGATTCTCTTCGCGAGACAGGGCCAGTCTGCCGTCACCAAGAACGATCTCGTGAGAGGCCGGCATCCTGTCCAGAAAGGTGAACTCGGTTTTTGCGGCCCTGACCACAGTGGGTGAAATCTCGTAGAAGACCCAGTGGTCGCCCGGTTTCGCATAGGCGGCGAGTGCACCTGCGCCGAGGCCCACGACCCCGACACGCAAGGGCGCTCCGGGCAGGCTTGCGAACAGGCGGCCGTAACCGCTCGTGGGGCCGAAGTAGCTCGATGGCGCCATCTGCATGCTTTCGTCCAGGAGTTGTCCACCGTGCGATATGCCGCCGTGAATCAGGCTGCGGAAATCGGCTCCCGTGCTGTGATCCCTGGTACGCACAACCCCATAGAAATCGCGCTCCATGAAGCGTACGCCCTCGGTGTAGAGCCGGATGCCATGCCAGGACAGACCAGTGACTGTGGCGAGCACCACGGCGGCGGCACCGCGGCCGGCGATGATCCAGGCATGTGAGGCACGCCAGGCTATCTGTTCCCTCCCGCTCGTGGGCAGATTCCCGCTGACGCTCTTGCGGGGTGCCCGGAGCGTGAGGACAAATCCGCCCAGTGCTGCTGCGACGAGCACCAGATGAAGTTCGAAGTAGCCATCCAGGAGCAGGGGCGCAGCGATCGCGATGAGCACGGACCCCAGTGCTCCGCCAAAGGCAATGGACAGATAGAAGCCGGTGAGCCGGCTTGGGTGGGGTTTGCGAGCGGCAAGTTCGCCATGACAGACCATGCACACCGC
>CAYYDO010000262.1:0-2265 GCA_964470595.1 uncultured Burkholderiaceae bacterium
GCGGATGGGCTGGGGCTATTCCTGGTGGCTTGCCGTGGGTGTCACGTCCAGTTTCCTTGCGCTTGACATCGTCCTGGTGGCTGGCTGTCTTTCCAAGATTCTTCACGGGGGTTGGTTCCCCCTGATTCTGGGGCTGCTGGTTCTGATGCTGATGCTGATCTGGAAGAGCGGTCGCGAGAGACTGATTCGTCAGATACGCGAGGGAGATCCCGGGCTGGATATGTTCATTGCGCAGATTCAGGCCGAGCCCCTGCCGGTGGTTGAGCGGACAGCCGTCTATCTTGTCTCCGATCCCTCGACCGCACCCCAGGCCATGATGCACAACATCAAGCACAACATGGTGCTTCACCGACAGAACCTGATTGTGACGGTGCATTTCGAGGAACAGCCCTGGGTTCCGGAGGCCGAGCGATTGTCTGTCGAAACCCTGGGCGGTGGATTCTGGCGTATTCGAATGCGTTTCGGATTCAAGGAAACGCCGGATGTCCCACGTGTGCTGGCAGCATGTGACGGACATGACGGTCTGTCGATCGAACCGATGCTGATGTCCTACTTCCTGAGTCGGGAGACGGTTGTCCCTTCGCGTCGCAGTGGACTGCCGCGTCTGCGGGCAGAAATCTTCGCATCGATGGCGCGCAATGCAGGCAGTGTGGTGTCGTTTTTCAACATCCCGACCAATCAGGTGATCGAGTTGGGCTCGCGCGTGGCCATGTAAAGGCCATCGGTGCGGCGGACCCTCGTCCCGACCAGGTCGACGCCGTGTGATCAGGTGGCACCGCAATGGTGCGAGACTGCCCGATCGGCGGGCGTGATTCACCAGTTTGGCGACTGAATGGGGTCCGGAACCGGTCGCGCATGGAATTCAACACATGAAACAGGGACTCCTGCCCGTCCTCGAATCTGGCACGGTCTCTGCTAGGGGAGAGCAATGAATTCCAAACCAAGACCGCCAAGCGTCGACGAACTCTTCGAGGCGTCGTCCGCGGGCCCTTCCATCACGCCGCGGCCGCATTGCGAAACCTATTGGAAATGGCTGAAAAGTCAGCCCGAAGAGGTTCTCGACCGGGCCCGGCTGGAAGCGGATCTGTTTTTTCGCCGTGTTGGAATCACCTTTGCCGTGTACGGTGATGAGGCGGGAACCGAGCGTCTCATCCCGTTCGATCTCATCCCGCGGATTCTCCCGGCCGCCGAATGGCAGACGCTGGAGAGCGGTCTGCGACAGCGGGTTACTGCACTCAATCGATTCATCAGTGATGTCTATCATCAGCAGGACATCATCAGAGCCGGTCTGATACCGGCCGATCTGGTTCTTCAGAACAGCCAGTTCCGCCCCGAGATGCAGGGTGTGGCCGTGCCCAGGGATATCTACGCGCACATCAGCGGAATCGACATCGTGCGTGCCGGACAGGGCGAGTTCTACGTGCTCGAGGACAACCTGCGGGTACCGTCGGGCGTCTCCTACATGATCGAAGACCGCAACGCCATGATGCGGTTGTTTCCGGAGTTGTTCGCGATGCACCGCGTGGCGCCGGTGGAGCACTATCCCGATCTTCTCCTGATGCACCTGCGTTCGGTGGCACCGCTGGGGGTGGACGATCCCACAGTGGTCGTGCTGACGCCTGGCATCTACAACTCCGCCTATTTCGAACATGCGTTCCTGGCGCAGCAGATGGGGGTCGAGCTCGTCGAGGGGCAGGACCTGTTCATGTCCGAGCAGCGCATTTACATGCGTACGACGCGTGGGCCTCGGCGGGTCGATGTCATCTATCGGCGCATTGATGACGACTTTCTCGATCCGCTCACCTTTCGGCCTGAGTCCACACTGGGCGTTCCCGGTCTGATGACGGCAGTGCGCGCCGGCCGCGTCACGCTGTGCAATGCGCCTGGAACGGGAATTGCGGACGACAAGTCGATTTACCCCTATGTGCCCGACATGATCCGCTTCTATCTCGGCGAGGCGCCCATCCTGTCGAATGTTCCCACGTATCTGTGCCGCAAGCCCGAAGACCTGGCGTATGTGCTTGAACACCTCGAGGAACTGGTGGTCAAGGAGACGCATGGTGCCGGCGGCTACGGCATGCTGGTGGGCCCGGCAGCCAGCCGCAGGGAACTGGAGACATTCCGGAGCCTTCTGCAGGCGCGACCCTCGGAGTACATCGCGCAGCCGACCCTGGCATTGTCGACATGTCCGACATTCGTGGACGCCGGCATTGCCCCGCGCCATGTCGATCTGCGTCCCTTTGTGCTGAGCGGACAACAGGTATC
>CAYYDO010000263.1:0-2264 GCA_964470595.1 uncultured Burkholderiaceae bacterium
CCTCTGCTGTGGCGGTCTCGTAGAGCATGGCGAAACTGGACCGTGCATCAGTGCCCGCCCTGTCCACAACCCACGCCAGCAACTCCTGCTGGGCCACATCCATGGCAGCGGCAATCGCTGCGGGCACCTCGCGGGCCCAGACCGGTCTGCGCACCAGTATCTGCAGCAGCCGCTCGGCAAGCGGCCGGACAACAGGTCGCGCCATCCGGCCGGCGCCAGGAGCTGCCGCGTTGCTCACGGCCGCGCGCCTGCCCTGCCCTGCGCTTCGCGATCGGTCGGACCACGGTGCGGCAGCAGCCACAGGCGCCGGGGCCATATCCGGCATGTCGAAACGTCTTGCCCCCTCGCGCAGGATCTGCGCCTTGAGACCATTGGCAGGCATCGCCGACATCAGACGGGTGAGCGCGGCAGCCGCTGATGCACGACCTTCGGGGATATCGAGTTGCTGCCCCTGGGAGGCCACCTCCAGAAGGAAAGCCGACAGCGGCATGGCGCGGGCCACCCAGTCACGCAAAGCCTGCGTGCCCTGCGCGCGCACAAAGCTGTCGGGATCATGCTCCTGGGGAAGGAACACGAAATCGATACGGTTCTTTTCCGAGGCAAATGGCATGGCGGTCTCCAGCGCCCGCGCAGCAGCCTTGCGGCCTGCGGCATCGCCATCGAACATGAACACCAGGTGATCGCTCAATCGCAGCAACTGCTGCAGATGCTGGGGTGTGGTGGCAGTTCCCAGGGTGGCCACAGCATGCCCCCGGCCATACTGCGCAAGTGCGACCACATCCATGTAGCCCTCGACCACCCAGACCTGTCGCGCCTCGCGAATCGACTGCCGCGCCTCGAACACGCCATAGAGTTCGGCACCCTTTGAAAACACGGGGGTCTCCGGCGAGTTGAGATACTTCGGCTCCTCGTCACCCATGGCACGTGCGCCAAAGCCGAGGACTTCGCCACGCGTGCTCAGAATCGGGAACATGATCCGATGACGAAAACGATCATAGCGACGGCCATTTTCCGCATCGATGACCAGCCCGGCCTGACCGAGGTCCGGCGCGGCGTAATCCGCGAACACCGACTGCAGTGACTGCCAGCCCTCCGGGGCATAACCGAGGTGATAACGCGCTGCGATCTCGCCCGACACGCCGCGACCTTTGAGGTAATCGATGGCCTGCGGGGAATCACGCAGGCGTCGCTGATAGAAACGCGCAGCCTCGAGCAGGCAGTCCTTGAGCCGGGCCCGCAGATCGGTCTCCTGCTTGCGGGCCTGTGGGTCGGGCGCGGCGGCTTCGCGCGGCACCTCGAGACCGACCCGTCGTGCAAGATCTTCAACGGCCTGCGGAAATGGCAGTCCGAGATGCTCGATCAGAAACCCGAGTGCCGTGCCATGCGCTCCGCAGCCGAAGCAGTGATAGAACTGCTTGGACGGACTGACGGAAAAAGACGGCGATTTTTCCGTATGGAAAGGACACAAGCCCGAGTAGTTGGCTCCGGTGCGCTTGAGCGGCACATACTGACCGACGACATCCACGACATCGACACGCCGCAGAAGATCGTCGATGAAGGTTTGGGGGATCATCGCGGCCATGCCGGAGTGACGCTCCGGCAAAGATGCTGAGGGAAGGGCTTAACGCGCGAGCCGCGACTTGAGGAGTTGGGAGACCTGACCCATGTCGGCCCGCCCGGAGAGTTGCGGCTTGAGGATTGCCATGACCTTGCCCATATCCTGGGGGCCGGCGGCAGCCGATTGCGCAATGGCTGCATCGACTGCAGCGGCGAGTTCGGTATCCGTGATGCGCTCGGGCATGTAGGCAGCCAGAACGAGGAGTTCGGCCTGCTCCTTGTCGACCAGGTCCTGACGCCCCCCGGCCTGAAACTGGGCGATGGAATCCTTGCGCTGCTTGACCAGTTTTTCGAGGATGGCAAGCACCGCCGCATCGTCAAGCTCGACGCGTTCGTCGACTTCTTTTTGCTTGATCGCTGCAGTCACCAGACGCAGCGTGGTGAGACGGTCGGCTTCCCGAGCCCGCATGGCGGACTTGATGTCGTCCTGGAGTCGGGCCTTGATGGACATGGTGCCGCATGAGCCCGGCGCGCGGGCTCAGAGCATGGAATCAATACTTGCGCTTGGGCAGCATCATGCTGCGAACGCGCTTATAGTGGCGCTTGACCGCAGCCGCTTTCTTGCGCTTGCGCTCAGCCGTGGGCTTTTCATAGAACTCGCGGGCGCGCAATTCGGTCAGAAGGCCGATCTTTTCGATGGTGCGCTT
>CAYYDO010000264.1:0-2252 GCA_964470595.1 uncultured Burkholderiaceae bacterium
ACCGCCTGCGCGAGATCTGCGACCAGCATGGCATCCTGCTGGTCTTCGATGAAGTCATCACCGGCTGGGGCCGCATGGGTGCCGCCTTCGGTGCGCAGAAGTTTGGCGTCACACCAGATCTGCTCACCATGGCCAAGGCCGTCACAAACGCCTCCCAGCCACTCGGTGCGGTGGCCGTTCGCACCGACATCTACGACACGATCACCAACTCCGGCCCGGAAAAGGGCATCGAGTTCTTTCATGGTTACACCTACTCGGCTCACCCGGCGAGTTGCGCAGCCGGGCTTGCCATGATGGAAATCTTCCGTCGCGAGCAACTCATCGAGCGCGCGGCTGCCATGTCCGATTATTTCCTCGATGGTGTCTTTTCGCTCCGTGACATCCCCGGCGTCGTGGATATTCGTGGCGTGGGCATGATGGCAGCCATCGAACTCTCCGCGGGCAAGGCACCGGGCGCGCGCGGGCACGAAGCGCAAAAGGCGCTCTTCGATGCCAACCTCAATCTGAAAGCCACGGGCGATTCGCTCATCATGGGTCCCCCGTTCATCGCCGAGAAACACCATATTGACGAAATCATCGACAAGGTACGCGGCGTATTGACGGCGATGCCGCCCGCCTGAAAAGACGCTAGCCTTCGTGAGGAGGCTGGTGATCGTGACGGGCCTTCATGCGTCGGGACACCAGTGCCACGCAGATCCCGCCCACGATCGCCCACTCGAGCGATACGGTGATCGTTCCGACAGCGGTCACCGTCATCGGGATCCACTCTCGCGGTCCAGCACGCCACTCCCGACGGATCTGGGCAGGATCGATCAGACCCCACGCCACGGCAAGCAGCAATGCCGCGATCACCACCACCGGAAGATGCGTGGCCAGCGGTGACACAAACAGCAGGAGCAACACCAGAAACACGCCAGCACTCATCGCAGCCAGGGGCGTCCTCGCGCCCGCCGCCGCATTGACCCCGGAGCGATTGAACGAGCCACTCGAGGGATAGGCCGATGTCATGGCTCCGGCCACGTTGGCCAGCCCCTGCCCGATGAATTCCTGATTCGCATCAAACTCGTCCCTGGACCGCAAGGCCATGGCACGGGCAATTGCCATCGCCTCGGTCGATGCGAGCAACACCATGACCATGGTCGGACCAAATAGCATCTGAAGCGTGTCCAGGCTCAGGTCAGGAAAGGAAAGCGGAGGGATTGCACCGGGAATGGCCGCCACCCGTCGGAAAACGAAACCGCTTCCGATCGCAGCCTCGAGTGCCACTGCCGCCAGACTGCCCACGATCACTGCGACGAGCATGGCGGGAACGATCCGGTTGAACGGCCGCCAGAGCCGCATCACCACCAGCGTCAGCACCACCAGCGCTGGTGCAGCCCATTGCACCTGGCCGGCGCGAATGCCTTCGATGGCGGCCTGCAGTGTCGCAGGCACACTCTGGCCCCGCGCAATCGTCAATCCAAGCAAGGTGCCGACCTGACTGTTGATGATCAGCACCGCTGCGCCGGTGGTGAATCCGACGATCACCGAATGCGGAACCCGCTCGACCCACTTGCCCGCCCCGCCCAGGCCGAGAAGTATCTGGATGACGCCCACCAGAAAACTCAGGGTGAGCACCAGGCTGACATACTGCGGGGACTCGGGAATCGCCAGCGGCGCGATCAGTGCCATCGTGGTCAGCGATATCGCATTGGCTGGTCCGGTGACCATCAGCCTGCTGGAACCGAAGATGGCTGCGACGATACATGGCACGATCGCGGCATAGAGTCCGTAATGCGGCGGCATGCCCGCCAGCGTGGCAAAGGCAATACCCTGGGGAAGCACCACGACCGCTCCGGTCAGACCAGCCAGAATGTCTGCGCGAAGCGTGTCTGGCGAGCGCCACTCCCCCGCCCATCGGGATACGGGCAACCACCTCATCCGGCAGACGCCACCCAGTCGACCAGTTTCAGGCGCTGTACCTTGCCCGATGGTCCGCGAGGCAGATCAGAGAGAAAATGAAACGATTTCGGGGTCTTGTAACGGCCCAGGTGCTCCTGACAGAAGACGCGAATGTCGCCTTCGGAACAGACTGCCCCCTCGCGCAACACGATGCAGGCGAGAATCTCCTGACCGTAGTTGACATCGGGAATTCCGGTGCAGGCTGCATCCAGCACTGCAGGATGCCTGAGCAGAATCTCGTCAATCTCCCGAGGCGCGATGTTCTCGCCACCCTTGATGATCAACTCCTTGAGACGCCCCGTAATGAAGTA
>CAYYDO010000265.1:0-2250 GCA_964470595.1 uncultured Burkholderiaceae bacterium
GGCCTGCCTCACGTATCGCAGCAACCGACTCGATACCAGCCAATACGCCATAGACACCATCAAAGCGCCCTCCCATCGGCTGGCTGTCAATATGCGATCCCGTCAGCACATGGGCAGCGGCCGGGTCTGTTCCCTCAAGCCTGAGAAAAAAATTGCCCGCTGAATCGATCACAGGTTCCAGGGAAAAATCGCGACCGATCCTGGTGAGGTATTCGCGAGCGAGGAACTCCTCTTCCGACAGGGCTTGACGATTGACACCGGTCTGACCGCCGGCACCGAATGCGGCCCACTCCATATGCCAGTGCCACAGCCGGGACTGGCTCACATGATCCGAAACTTTTTTTGACACTTAGCGGGTCTTCATGATTTCGCTCGGCTTTGCGCGTGGATCTCGCTCGGTCCATTTGCCTGCCTCGCATGCCCAAATGAAATCTTCCACAAAGCGATTGAATGTGGCGGGCTCTTCAAGATTGATCGTGTGGCCCGTCTTGGGAAGCACCAGAAGCCCGCTCGCGGGTAGCGTGCGCTTCAGGAAAAACCCCGGCTGCAGGCAGTGGTCATCCTCGTCGCCAACGATGATCAGTGTGGGCAGACGCATCGATTTCAGATCATCTTCAAGATCGTAGAGCGATGGTCGACGCGCCTGAACGCCACGCATGGTGTTTGCGGAACCCACGGCGGAATGCTCGCTGAGCTGTTGCGCGAATTCACTCCAGCCGAGTGGGTCTTTGTTCTGGAACTGCACACGTGAAGCAGCCAGGGAATATGTCTTCGCAAATTCCTTGCTGCCCTTTTCCTCGAAGTTTCTCGCAACATCGAGAGAGACCTGCCTGAAATACTCCTCGAACTGCTTCTCGGCACCGTACCCGGCCCCCGCGACTGTCAGCGATAGTGCCCGGGTGGGGAACATCAGCCCGAAATGCAGGGCCGCGAACCCCCCCATGGAAAGACCAACGATATGCGCTGCATCTACCCCACAGGCATCCATCACTGAGGCAATATCGCGAACGGCATTCTCTTGCGAATACACCTCGAACGACTCGGGGACATCGGAGGGGGGATACCCCCGCGCTGCAAACGTCAGACAGCGATGGTGTCGTGAAAAATGATGAACCTGTGGCTCCCAGCTTCTGTGGTCGCCCCCAAACTCGTGGACAAAGACAATCGGAACACCTGTCCCCACGTCTTCGTAATACAGCGCGAACCCGTCATGAGATTTAGCGATTGACATAACTTTCCAGATGCAAGCCGGTATGGCTCGCTAAAAGAGGTTTTGCGTGGTCTTCACTTCTCTGGCCCGCTCAATGGCCAGAGGAAGCTCCCTGCAGAGATCGTCGACCCACTGCTCGGGGACGGTGGTGCTGATCTTTACGAATCGATGCCCTGCCGAGGCCGTGTGGTAGGCCCCTTGGCGAATCATGATCCCGCGTTCGGACAGCACCTGACACAAGGCCTCGGGCGTCACACCGGCATCGATCGTCTCCACCACCAGGAAATTCGCCTGAGAGGGGAATACAGGAATGAAGAGCCCCGGGATGGTGTCGCACGTGTCCTTGATCTTCTGCTGATTCGCACGCTGACGCTTGTTGATTTCCCCCATCCATTGCGGCTTGACCTTCAGACCGGCGATGGCAGCCCGCTGCGACAGCAGATTGCTGCCAAGATTGTTGGGGGGCGCTGCTGCAAGCATCTCCACGATCTCGGGCTGAGCCACCAGCGCACCCAGACGCATTCCCGCGAGTCCAAGCCATTTCGAAAAACTCAATATCGTGATCGTTCGCTCTGGATAAAACCTTGCGGCCAGCACGTGGTTGTCCGCGAAATCACGGTAGGTGCTGTCGTGCACAAAATAGGCATTCACCTTGCGCGCAATATCCGTAAATGCCTTGATCTCCTCCTCGGAGTAGCAGATTCCGAGAGGATTGTTGGGATCCACGAGATAGATGATCGACGTGTTCTCGTCTACTGCCGCATCGAGTTGCGCAGCTGAGAGTCGATAGCCACCCTTGGCGTCATAAATGGGGATCTCGCGCACCGAGGCTCCCGATTCCTGCGCAAATCGCATGGGCCACTTCCAGCCGGGGTCGGTGGTGACAAAATTGGTGCCGGGAGCCGACAGCTTTCTGCAGGAGGCATACAGGGCCTCTACCGCGCCGTCGGTAATGAATGCGGACTGGCCCGAGAGTCCAAGGTCGGCGACCACCGCGTTCCTCAGCTCCTCGAGGCCCAGCGGTGGCGCATACGCGTGCC
>CAYYDO010000266.1:0-2229 GCA_964470595.1 uncultured Burkholderiaceae bacterium
CTGTCAATGGCGATGCTCTTCGTGGCGCTCAATCTTGCCGTGGATATTGCCTACACCTTCATCGATCCGAGGGTGCGCGTCGATGGCTAATTCCTTCCTCACTCACGCGCGCCATGTTCTCGCATCGAATCCGATCACCGGGCTGGCATTCGGTCTGTTTTTCCTGATCGTTGTCGTGGCCGTGTTCGGGCCCTGGATCGTTCCCTACGACCCCTTGCTGACGTCCAGCGACAAGGCGCTCCAAGCTCCGAGTATCGAACACTGGTTTGGCACTGATCATGTCGGGCGCGACGTGTTCTCGCGGGTTCTGGTTGCGACCCGGCTCGACCTGCTGATTTCCGTCAGTGCCGTGGCGGTATCGTTTGCGGTTGGAACAGCCATGGGCGCGGTGGCTGGATTCTGGGGCGGCTGGCCCGACCGTATCCTCGGGCGTCTTCTGGATACCATCATGGCCTTCCCGCTGTTCGTGCTTGCGATGGGCATCGTGGCCGCTTCCGGCAATACGATCGAGAACGTGGTGCTTGCAACGGCCATCATCAATCTCCCCTTTTACGCGCGGGTCGCACGCTCCGAGGTGGCTATCCGACGGGATGCGGGCTATGTACTGGCCGCGCGTCTGTCGGGTTGCGGAACGGCTCGAATCCTGTTTGGCCGCATCGTGCCGAATGCCCTCCCGCCGATGATGGTTCAGATCTCGTTGAACATGGGCTGGGCCATCCTGAACGCTGCCGGATTGTCCTTTATCGGTCTCGGCGTGCAGGCTCCGACTCCGGAGTGGGGGATCATGGTGGCCGAGGGTGCGAGCTACATCGTATCGGGGGAATGGTGGCTGGCCTTCTTCCCCGGTGTGGCACTGATGCTCGCCGTGTTCACATTCAATCTTCTCGGCGACGGTCTTCGTGACCTGGTTGATCCGCTGCGGCGCACATGATGCAGGATACTCAGCCACCTTTGCTGCATGTCAGTTCACTCGCAGTGGACTTCGCCACCCGCCGTGGCGTGGTTCACGCAGTGCGTGACATCTCCTTCGATGTCCCCAAGGGCCGAACCCTTGGCATCGTAGGCGAATCGGGATCTGGCAAGTCGGTCACCTCGTATGCGGTGATGCGGATTCTCGACCGGGCAGGTCGTATCGCCGGGGGTGAGATCGTTTTCGGCGGTGTGTCGCTTACCGGCGCAGATGAATCCGAGATGGAAGATATCCGTGGCCGCGAGATCTCGATGATCTTTCAGAATCCACGTGCCGCACTGAATCCGATCCGTTCGGTTGGTCGCCAGATCGAGGATGTCCTGATCCGGCATGCGCAGGCCACGCATGAGACAGCCCGCGACCGGGCGATCGATGCGCTGCGCAAGGTCCGCATACACGATCCCGAGGCGCGCTACCACAGCTACCCTTTCGAGTTGTCTGGCGGCATGTGCCAGCGGGTGGTGATTGCGATCGCACTGGCCTGTCGACCGCAACTGCTCATTGCCGATGAGCCGACAACCGGTCTGGATGTCACGACGCAGCGAACGGTGATGGAACTGATTCGTGACCTCACGAGATCCGAAGGCATGGCCTCGATTCTGATTACGCATGATCTGGGTCTGGCTGGCGAGTACTGCGACGACATCATCGTGATGGAAAAGGGTGAGGTGGTGGAGCGCCAGCCCGCTGAAAAACTGTTCACCGATCCCGCGCATCCGTATACCCAGCGGTTGATCATGGCCACACCTCATGCGGCGGGGCATGTGCGCGAGTTGCTGCCTGTCGCCAACCGACCCGACCCGACGCATCACAGCGAGCGTCATCGGGGTGCGGCTGACGCGGGTGCGCCCCTCTTGCGTGTCAGTCACCTGGTGAAGTCGTTTCAGGTGCGAGACAAGGCGGCAGTGGGGTGGAGTCGGTTCCTTGGGCGGACACCGCAACGCGAGTTCCGTGCCGTGGATGACATCAGTTTCGATGTGCACGCGGGCGAGAGCGTGGGTCTCGTGGGCGAGGCCGGCTGCGGCAAGTCAACGACCTCCTCGATCGTGATGCGACTGATGGCGCCGATATCCGGGAATGTGTGGTTCGATGGACAGGAACTCTCCCGCATTCCTTTGCGTGATTTTTCCCGGCATCCCTGCCGCAAGGATCTGCAGATGGTGTTTCAGGATCCGACCGACAGTCTGAACCCGCGATGGACGGCCGCGGCGTCCATCGCCGATCCCTTGCGGGCGCTCATGGGCATGCGCGATCGAGTC
>CAYYDO010000267.1:0-2212 GCA_964470595.1 uncultured Burkholderiaceae bacterium
GTCCGCCGCGCCCGTGGGCGGCCCCGCCGTGAAGGTCCGCACGGTGCGACCCACTCCATCGCGTTCTGGCACAGCGGACACCAGGTCTTGCGCTTGTCCAACTGAAACCGCAGGACGATCGTCTCGTCGTCGGTCACCAGGTCCATGAACGATTCCGTGTCCACGGTCAGACGCCAGCGGGCCGATGCGGTGTAACCGGCGTCGGTGAGCGTGCAGGCAACGATCACTTCCACGCCATCCCGGGCCCCGGGCTCGGACGGAGGCGAAGATGTCCCACACACGCAGGTGTCGCCGACAGCGACCCAACTGCCAGCCTCGCCAGTACACTCTCCGCCCGTGCAGGCGATGATCACCGAAATGGACTCGTTCGCGCTGGTGGGTGGGGCCGTGGGGCCGACAACAGTGGCTCCGCACTGGCAGTACGATCCCACCATGTACCATTCCCACGATCCGCACTCGCGGAACTCAATCTGCCCATTGACGGCGCCCGGGCTGGGCGGCGCTGTCGATGCCTCGCAGCCGCCCGTGCATGCTCCCGATCGCACCCAGCGGGCCCCGCCGCCATGTGTGCCATCGTTCCAGATCCAGGCCTCGAATCCGCAGACAGCGCCGCGGCGGGTTCTCCATTCGGAATAGCCCGGATCTTGAGGCACACCGGGGATTGTCCAGCGGTACTTCTGTGTTCCGCACGCGGCCGCGAGATCACACAGGAACGAGGGGGATTCCCACTTGTTCGTCCCTTCGACCCAGTCGAGAATGACCGGCTCGCCCGCTGCGTTGCCGCCGCAACAATCGCAGGTGAGCGGCATGGTGAACTGATACTGCCGTGGTGCCGATCCGACGCCCTCGACGTCGACCAGAGACCCGGGCATGTATTTGCAGACCCAGGGAGCGCAGCCGTTCGCCCAGCCCAGATCGACAGACAGATCGGCTGATGACGGCGCACCGAGGAATCGCAGCACGGCCAGCACGGGACCGATCGACGGTTCGGACCACAGGATCTGCGCCGTGCCGGTCGTGCCAGATCGCAGTTGCGTGGCGGTGCCGGGGGACACATCCGCGAACCGGTGTGTCAGACTGCTCATGTTGATCCGGGCCACGCTCTGACCAGCGATCATCGCCCGTCCGTACTCGCCGTCTGGGATCGGCTCCTGCAGGATGGCGAATTTCCCAGAGTGCGATGACGTGGGTGTGATCCCGATCAGCACGGGCCGCGACTTGAACTCGTCCTCGTTTTCTGTCGGTGTGATCGCCACACCATTGATGCCCAGGACGTCGAACTGATCGCGGTCCGCACCGGAGTCGTTGCGAATCGTGATGTACTGCCCACGCACGTCCGGACCGTTGGGAATGCCAGTCACACGTGATGTCAGCAGGAATGCTTCAGTCGCCTCCATCGCCGCGTTCCATGCGGTGGCGGAGGGGCGAAACTTCTGTCCGGGTTGGATCCGCTGCAGGGTCATGATCAGTCCGTTGAAATGCCGAGATCGGCGAAGTCCGCCGACCTGATCGCCGTATGGAGATAGACCTCACGCACCTTGCGAGTCATTGTTTTTGTTGTGCTGTTTTTGACTTCCATCCAGCGCGGATCAGGGATCGCCCAGCCGGGGATCTTGGGGATCGTGAAAGGACCGATCGGAACATCCGTCAGCGTCTCGCGACGGACAAACTTGAACGTCACCGCGACCGGCTTGTTGCCTTTCTGCCGCAATGACAGGCCGTCGAATCGCACCTCTCCCTCGGGATATCCGCGAAACTCGGCATTGTTCAGCTTCCCATAAACTCGTTCCCATTTGCGTCGCAGCGTGCGGCCAGCATCACCACGCAATTTTGCAGCCGGGAAGTAATGCGTCTCGGCCGTATTAACGAGCGGGAACGGGACGTCGCAGCCTTTCACCTCATCTTTCGTGACGCCGATCGGCTCAGACCCGAGGGTCACCTCTTCCATTTCTCCGTCATTTCCAGTCCGGTACATCAGGGATGAAAGCGAGTCGGTGACATGCCGCGTCTCGCCGCCCAATTCGTAAGTGATTTCCGGATCTTCGAGATTCCCGTCTCCGCTTCCACCGGGAACGCTGCTGATCGGATTGTTGCGTGAGAGCGAGTATTTCACCGCCACTCGCCAAACGTCATCCGCTTCCCGCTTGGCGATCGACAGGCTTGCCATCGCTGCCCCGCCGAAGAACGGAGGCAGATCGCCGAGCGCGAAGAT
>CAYYDO010000268.1:0-2202 GCA_964470595.1 uncultured Burkholderiaceae bacterium
TGCTCGGCACTCTGCACCTCGACGGCCATCAGAACCTGAGTGACGTCATGACGAATCTTGTCGAGTGTCTGCTCGAACAGGGCGAACGCCTCGCGCTTGTATTCCTGTTTCGGATTCTTCTGCGCATAACCGCGCAGGTGAATGCCCTGCCGGAGGTGATCGAGCGCCGCAAGGTGCTCACGCCAGGTGCTGTCCATGGCCTGAAGCAGCACCGAGCGCTCAAACTGACTGAACACCTCACGACCCACGGGCGCCACCTTGGCTGCATAAGCCTGATCGGCAGTGTCGATGACATGACGCAGGATGGCCTCATCGTCCACATCGGCACCGGCATGGGCATAGGCGGACACATCGATGTTCAGACGCCACTCCTCGCGCAGAACGCGATCGAGACCGGGGAGATCCCACTGCTCTTCCACGCTCTCGGCAGGCACGTGACTGCGGACAACCTCTTCCATCATGCCCTGACGAAGACTTGCCACGAGATTCTCGAGATCGGTGCTCTCGAGAATCTCGTTGCGCTGACCATAGATGATCTTGCGCTGCTCATTGGCGACGTCGTCGTATTCGAGCAGTTGCTTGCGCATATCGAAGTTGCGGTTCTCGACCTTTCGCTGGGCCGACTCGATCGACCGGGAGACCATGCCGGCCTCGATGGGCTCACCGCGCGGCACACCCAGACGATCCATGATGGCTTTCATCCGGTCGCCCGCGAAGATGCGCAACAGGGGATCGTCCATCGCGAGATAGAACCGTGATGAACCGGGATCGCCCTGGCGACCGGCGCGACCACGCAACTGGTTGTCGATACGTCGCGACTCGTGGCGCTCGGTGCCGACGATATGGAGTCCGCCCGCAGCAATGACCTGATCGTGAAGGACCTGCCACTCGGCGCGAAGGGTGTGCTCCCGGGTCTGGCGGTCGGCCTCGGAAAGGGCGGCATCCGCACGAAGTCCGTCGATCAGTTTTTCGACATTGCCGCCGAGAACGATGTCCGTACCACGACCTGCCATGTTGGTGGCAATGGTGATCATCCCGGGGCGACCAGCCTGCGCGACGATATCGGCTTCTCTCTCGTGCTGCTTGGCATTGAGTACCTGATGAGGGAGTTTCTCCCTGGCCAGCATGGCCGACAACAGTTCTGAATTCTCGATCGAGGTGGTACCCACCAGGATGGGTTGCCCGCGACCGTGGCGCTCCTGGATGTCCCGCAGGATCGCCTCGTACTTTTCCTCGACCGACTTGAAGACCTGGTCCTGGAGATCGAGTCGGACCATGGGTCGATGGGTCGGGATCACAACAGTCTCGAGACTGTAGATCTGCTGGAACTCGAAAGCTTCGGTATCAGCAGTACCCGTCATGCCCGACAGCTTGTCGTACATGCGGAAATAGTTCTGAAAAGTGATGGAGGCAAGTGTCTGGTTTTCCGCCTCGATCTCGACACCTTCCTTGGCCTCGATGGCCTGGTGCAGACCCTCCGACCAGCGCCGGCCGGGCATGAGCCGGCCGGTGAACTCATCGACGATGATGACCTTGCCGCCCTGAATCACGTAATGCTGATCGCGGGCAAACAGCGTGTGGGCCCGCAAGGCCGAGTTCAGGTGATGCAGCAGAGTGATGTGCGCCGGATCGTAGAGACTGGAGCCCTCGGGCAGCAGTCCCATGGCGGAAAGAATCTGCTCGGCCTTTTCAAAACCGGCCTCGGACATGAAGACCTGACGGGCTTTCTCGTCCACCCAGTAATCCCCGGGTGAATCCTCGGTCGCCTGCGGCTTGAGTTGCCCGGGCAGCCCATTGAGGACCTGATACAGGCCGGTATGGTCGTCTGCATGACCCGAGATGATCAGGGGGGTGCGGGCTTCATCGATCAGAATCGAATCCACCTCGTCGACGATGGCGTACACCAGGCCACGTTGCACGCGGTTGGACTTCTCCTGGACCATGTTGTCCCGCAGGTAGTCGAAGCCGTATTCGTTGTTGGTGCCGTAGGTGATGTCCGCAGCATAGGCGGCCTGCTTGGCGGCATGGTCGAGCGGTGACAGATTGACGCCGACCGTCAGACCCAGAAAATCATAGAGTCTGCCCATCCAGTTGGCATCGCGCTGCGCCAGATAATCGTTGACCGTGACCACATGGACGCCCTTGCCCGCAAGCGCATTCAGATAGGCCGGCAGTGTGGCCACCAGGGTCTTGCCCTCACCG
>CAYYDO010000269.1:0-2196 GCA_964470595.1 uncultured Burkholderiaceae bacterium
TCGATCCCGAGGAATACAGCCAGAACGCCATCTCGTCGGCGGATGTGTCTGCAGCTGCCGCCAGCGGGGTTGCCGCCAGCAGATCGGAGACGCCCACGGTACCTTCCGGCGCGTCGCCTGTCGCCGACACCACGACATGTCGAACATTGTGACCGCCCTTGGCCATGGCTGCATGCAACGTGGGCAGCAGCGCCTGCGAGACGATCGCGCCCTTTGCGCGGCTGTGGGCCAGCATGTAGGCGTAGTCATCGGCTGTCAGCAGGGTGTTGCCCGCTACGGGAACGACACCCGCATACATGGCGCCCCGAAAGCTCACCGGCCAGTCATTGCAGTCATGCATCAACAGCAGCACACGATCCTCGCGTTCCAGCCCCAGGTTCAGCAGACCCTGAGCCATGCTGCGAATCGCCTTCGCGAGTTGTCCGTAACTCAGGCGACCGCGGTCATCGATGAAGGCGGTCTTGTCGGGTCGTCCTGCATTCACCTGGATCAGGTGTCCTGCGAAATTGAACGGCGTGCCGGGATGCAGCGCCGCCAGATCGATGGTCATGATGGTCTCCTCGCAATGGTCACGATCAGGTCGTGACTTTTTCTAATATGGTGCTGCTCGCCTGCAATGCGCTGCGTCGGTGATAGAAGTTCAGCGCCCGTGCGCCACCGAGTTCTTCGCCTCCTCCTGCTCTGCCGGGCCCCCCATGCAGCGACTGCGGCATGGCATTGCCATGGCCGGAGTGCATGCTGCCCACGGCGGGCGACACGATGTGAATTCGGCCGTGACTGCTCGCGAGCTCGATTGCCGTCGAAGCGAGACTGCTGTCATCGGCACCAAAGAGTGATGCCACCAGCGAGCCTTCGCCCCGGCGGATCAGTGTCAGCGCATCGTCCACGCTGTCATAGGCCATCAGTGTGGCCACGGGACCGAACACCTCGACTTCGTGAATGATCGATACCGAGGCGGGTGTTTGGGACCCCAGCAGCACCGGACCGATGCAGCAGGCCACTGACGGATCGGCATCAATCAGTGCGGTCTGTCTGCCGTCATACAGGATGTCGGTATGCGCAGAGAGCCGGGCGATACCATCCACGACGGAATTGAACTGGTCACGACTGACCAGTGCACCCATGCGCACGGTCTCATTGCGCGGATTGCCGATGGTGGTCTTGGCCAGTCGCGCGGCGATGGCCTCTGCGGCCTGTGCATAGTGGGCACGAGGTACAAACGCGCGTCGGATGGCCGTGCATTTCTGGCCCGACTTCTGGGTCATCTCGCGGGCCACTTCCCGGATCATCAGATCAAAGGCTTCCGAACCGGGTGTGGCATCCGGCATGAGCAGCGCACTGTTCACGCTGTCGGCCTCGATATTGACCCGCACCGATCGACGGGCGATGGCGGGGTGCATGCGAATCGTCTCGGCAGTGTCGGCAGAGCCCGTGAACGAGATCACATCAAAGGGCTCGAGAGCATCCATCAACCCCCTTGAACTCCCGCACACCACCGAGATGGCGCCTGCCGGAAAGATGCCCGCATTGACGACATCCTCGACCATGCGCTGCGTGAGCCACGCAGTGGAGGTTGCCGGTTTCACGATCACGGGCACGCCCGAGAGCAGGGCAGGTGCGGCTTTCTCCCAGAAGCCCCAGCTCGGAAAATTGAACGCGTTGATGAAAAGCGCCACGCCGTGCGTGGGTACGAGCACATGCTGTGACTGGAACAACGGGTCCTTGGCCAGACGTGCGGGGTCTCCATCGATGAGGAAACGCCGATCACCAAGCCCCTCGCCGATCTTGGCATAGGTCGACAGGGTGTAGATGCCGCCATCGATATCGACGGCGGAATCGTTCTTCACCGTGCCGCTGTTGGCTGTCGCGATCTCGTAATAGCTATCGCGGTGCGTCTGCAGCACCTTGACGGCGGCGGAGAGCAGGGTGGCGCGCTGTCCGTAGGTCATGGCCCGGAGAGCGGGCCCTGCTGTCTCTCGCGCGAACCGGAAGCCGGCCTTCAGATCGAGTCCGGTGTTGTCTACCCGAACCAGGGATTCGCCAGTGACCGGATCGATCAGTGTCGTGCCCTCGCCGGAGCCCTCCTGCCAACGGCCGGACAGGTAATTCGAAAGTTTCCTGTTCACCATATGCCTCGCTTCAGCCTGCCTGTTGAGTGAACTCGATGCGGCCCTCGGGCAGCAGGTAGAGCACCAG
>CAYYDO010000270.1:0-2166 GCA_964470595.1 uncultured Burkholderiaceae bacterium
TCGGAGCAGCGCGATGACGAGTGCGCCGAACGCCCCAACGCCTCCGGCCTCGGTGGGGGTGAAGAAACCTGAATACAAGCCGCCGAGCACGAGCAGGACGAGGGAGGCAATCGGTATCAGCTTGCCCATCATCTCCGAGGGCGGCATCAGGCGCTCGTGCCGTCGCGCCTGGGCCAGCAGACGCTCTCGCTCGATGTCGTAGACCATCGACGGTGCAAAACGCGCCATGATCAGAATCGCGATGATGAAGAGCAACGCAAGAAGAAAGCCGGGGATGACGCCTGCAACGAAGAGCTTTCCGATCGACTGTTCCGCAAGCACACCGTAAATGATCAACAGCAGGCTGGGCGGAATCAGCATACCCAGCACAGAGCTGCCGGCCACTGTGCCAGCAGCAAAACTCTTGCGATACCCATGACGGGACATCTCCGGTACAGCCACACGGGTGAACACTGCCGCCGATGCAATCGATACGCCAGTCACAGCGGCAAACACCGTGTTCGCCGCAACCGTGGCGACCCCGAGCCCGCCTCTCACCCGCCGCAGCAGCGCCTCTGCGACCTCGAATGTGTCGCGACCGACATTGGAAATGCTGACCAGGAGCCCCATGAGCACGAAAAGGGGAATCGTGGCAAAGATGTAGTCGGCGACGCCGTTGTAGGCGGAGAGATACATCAGACGCATGGCCATCCCGACATCCTCGCGCATCAGCCAGATGCCGCCAAAGCCGATGGCGATGAGCGCTGCCGTAATGAAGGCCTGTGGTGCACTCAGGTGGATGACGAGCGCTGCGATCAGAAACAGACCCAGCCCGAGTTCACTCATGAGGAATGTCCTGTCGATAACGCAGCGCGCAGCCGGTCGAGCGCCAGCAGAAAGTAAGCACAACAGGCCATGCCGGAACCAAGCACGATCAGCCACCTGAAGGGCCAGAGAGGCATGGTGAACACGCCCTGAACGCCAAAGAACTCATTGCCCTTCCACGCCTGCGCAGCTTCGGGCCAGGAGATGATTGCAAGCAGGGCGAACAGTGCTGCGCCAAGGACGGCATACCCCGCCTCCAGGGCCGCTACCAGGCGCTCGCTGCGTCGGCCGAGAATCCGCAGCATGAAATCGCTGCGCGTCATCAGGCCCGATCCGATCGCCGACCCGATCTGCAGGAATATGATGGCCACGACAGACCGACCCGCAAACTCCGCCACTCCGGTAATCGGCTTGTTGAGAAAGTTTCGTCCCAGCACGTCCGCCACGATGAGGAACATGAGCAGAAAGATCCAGACGGTTCCTATCGCGGCAAGAAGATCGGCGAATCTCTGAAACGAGGATTTCGGCGCCGCAACCAATGGCGTATCGAAATCCGGATCACGTGCGGTATCGACCACAACTTGGCTCCTGGTACTGCAAAAGGCCCGGCATTGTCGGCAACGACATGCCGGGGCCGCTCTCGCGCATGCGATTACTTGGTCTGGGCATCCCAGGCACGCAGAGGCTTCACGCCGCGTGCACGGAGTTCGTCAAAATAGGCTTTCAGTACCGTGCGACCCGCATCGCCGGTGGTTTCCAGCCACGGCCCGACGATATTGGGCAGGCTGTTCACCCATTTGGCCTTCTCGGCGGCGGGCAGATCGCTGATCTTCAGACCTGCTTTCTTCATTGTCTCGAGCGCAGCCTCGGCCGTGCGTGTGACATGTTTGCCATGCGCTGTCGATGTGGCTTTGCCCGCCGCAATCATCGCATCCTGAACTTCCTTGGGAAGCCGGTCAAAGAACCGCTTGTTGACCGCGACGCTGCCGAAGTACATCGCGCCGATATCGACACGGGTGAGGTGCTGCGCCACTTCATACACGCGCGCGGGGCCGATCCCGCTGGCAAATGACAGTGCGCCGGTTGTCACGCCTGTCTGGATGTTCGTGTAATAGGTCGTGAGCGCACCCTCGACTGGTGTCGCGCCAGTATCACGCAGCCAGTTCGCGGAGGTACCAGGCGCGTTGATGCGACGGTTCTGCAGGCTCTGAAGATTGGTCACGGGAAACGTGGCGTAAATATCGTAACTGTCGGTGATGAGCGAGGACAGGGGCACCATGTTCTGCTCGGCCCAACTGTTGCGCAGGGCCGGAACCTGGGCATTCAGCTTGTCGAAAATCTCGATCAGCATCTCGTGGTTGG
>CAYYDO010000271.1:0-2155 GCA_964470595.1 uncultured Burkholderiaceae bacterium
TGCAAGCGCCGCTGCACAGCGGCGATGTCGCCCGCCACCAGCGAGGGCATCTCGCGAACGATTTCATCGACCGTGCGATCGATCACCGCCTGTTCCTCGCGGCGCGGGGGATGCAGCACGAAGTCGGCCACCTCCTGCGCCAGACCGAGGGTGCGTGGATGTCCGATACCCACCCGCAGGCGCCAGAAATCGGCGCTGCCCAGATGTGTCTCGATGCTGCGCACGCCGTTGTGCCCGCCGTGCCCGCCACCCTGCTTGATGCGCACACCACCGGGAGGCAGATCCAGCTCGTCGTGAATCACCAGCACCTCGGCAGGCGCCATGCGGTGAAAGCGGATGAAGGCACCGACAGCCTCACCCGAGAGATTCATGAAGGTCTGGGGTTTCATCAGCCAGCAGTTCTGGCTGCCGATGCGGCTGCGCGCTACATCGGCCTTGAAACGTGATTCGCGTGACCAGGCACCGTTGACCAGCAGGCGGTCCACCACCCAGAAACCGACATTGTGTCGGTGCTGGGCGTATGGGGCGCCTGGATTGCCCAGGCCAACGATGAGCTGAAACGCCGCAGTCAAGCCGTCAAGCCATCAGGCCGGATCAGGCCGGCTTGGCGGCACCTGCTTCGCCACCTTCGGCAGCATCACCTGCACCGCCCGGTGCCGAGGCGATCACCACGGTCGGGTTCTCGCCCGCGTGCAGCACGGGTGTCACGCCTGCCGGCATGACCAGATCGCGCACGTGCACCGAATGGCCCACGGCCAGCTTGGAGAGATCGACCTCGATGAACTCGGGCAGATCCTTGGGCAGGCAGCTCACCATGAGTTCGCTCATCACATGGCTCACCATGGCGCCGGTCAGTTTGACGGCGGGCGAGATGTCCTGATTGGTGAAGTGCAGGGGCACCTTGGTGTGCAACTTCGCATTGGCATCGACGCGCTGGAAATCCATGTGCAGCACCAGAGGCTTGTAGGGATGCATCTGATAGTCACGCAGCAGCACCTGCTCGGACTTGCCGTCGATCTCCAGATCGAGAATGGACGAATGGAAGGCTTCCACCTTCAGTGCGAGCAGCACCGGGTTGTGATCCATCTCGATATTGACGGGCGACTTCTGCGCACCATAGACGATACCGGGCACCTTGGCATTGCGGCGAAGGCGGCGGCTCGCACCCGATCCTTGCACCGTGCGTGAAACAGCAACAACTTTCATGGAACGACTCCTGAGATAAAGGCACCCGTGTGGGCACCGGCTGAAAACCCCCGGCTTGTCGATCTGCCGCGACCAGCGGATCGATGAGCCAGGAGACGAAAACTATTCGACGAAAAGCGAACTGACCGAATCGGACTTCACGATGCGCAGGATGGTCTCGGCCACCAGACCCGCACATGAGAGCACCCGGATGCGGTTCACCGCCTGGGCTTCTTTGGACAGGGGAATCGAGTCGGTGACGACCAGTTCGTCGAGGGCCGACTTGGCCACCCTGTCGATGGCACCGCCCGAGAGCACGGCATGCGTGCAATAGGCCACCACCTTTTCCGCACCATGATCTTTCAGCGCCTGGGCGGCCTTGGTCAGCGTGCCGGCGGTGTCGACCATGTCGTCCATGATCATGCAGGTGCGGCCCTGCACATCGCCGATGATGTTCATGACCTCGGACACATTGGCCTTGGGGCGGCGCTTGTCGATGATGGCGAGATCGCAGTCCATCTGCTTGGCGAACGCCCGTGCGCGCACCACACCACCGACATCCGGCGAGACCACGATCAGATTGGAATAGGTCCGTTGCCAGACATCGGCCAGGATCACCGGTGCGGCATAGATGTTGTCGACGGGGATATCGAAGAAGCCCTGGATCTGATCGGAGTGCAGGTCCATCGTGAGCACGCGGTTGACCCCCACCGACTGCAGCATGTTGGCCACGACCTTGGCGCTGATTGGAACGCGCGACGAGCGCACCCGCCGATCCTGGCGTGCATAGCCAAAGTACGGGACCGCCGCCGTGATCTTTTCGGCAGATGCCCTGCGCAGGGCATCGCACATGAGCATCACTTCCATCAGGTGATCGTTGGCCGGCGCGCCTGTGGACTGCAGCACCACGCAGTGCTTGCCGCGCACGTGCTCGAGGATATCGACGGTGGACTCGCCATCGCTGAACTGG
>CAYYDO010000272.1:0-1584 GCA_964470595.1 uncultured Burkholderiaceae bacterium
GATCCGGTTCGAGGGGCCGCGCCGGATCAGATCGCTCATGTCGACGGGCGCCATCAGTGACTCCTTGGCGAGCAGGGCCGCTTTCTCGGGCGTGCCCCCGATGCCGATGCCCAGAATGCCCGGGGGGCACCAACCGGCGCCCATGGTGGGGATGGTCTTGACCACCCAGTCGACAATCGAGTCGCTGGGATTGAGCATGACCAGCTTGCTCTTGGCCTCGGAGCCGCCACCCTTGGCGGCGCAGATCACCTCGATGCCATCCCCGGGCACGATCTCGTAATGAATGACGGCCGGGGTGTTGTCCCGAGTGTTGCGCCGGCTTCCCGCAGGATCGGCCAGAACGGAGGCGCGCAGGAGATTGTCATGGTTGCCATATGCGCGCCGAACGCCCTCGTTGACCATGTCGCTCACGCCCATGGTGGCGCCAGCCCAGCGGACATCCATGCCGACCTTCAGAAAAACCGTAGCGATGCCCGTGTCCTGACAGATGGGCCGATGGCCCTCGGCGCTCATTCGGCTGTTGGTCAGGATCTGAGCGATTGCATCGCGGGCGGCCGGGCTCTGCTCGCGATCGTAGGCTTCCCCCAGCGCCTGGATGTAGTCCAGCGGATGGTAGTAGCTGATGAACTGGAATGCGTCTGCGATGCTGTCGATGAAATCCTGCTGCTGGATGGCGGCCATGGCATTACTCCCCTTTTTGGGTTAGATTTTATGAGCAAGCGCGTATACGGGCGGCAGGCGATCGCCCGCGCTGCGATGCGGCAATTCTGCCACGGTCATGGTGGTGTCGTGTTGCCGCGTAGTCAGTGTCGCCACATCACTAAAAATCAAAAACGGGAGCACATCATGGCAATTGAATCGGTAATGCAGGAGCATCGCGTATTCCCTCCGCCTGCAGCGTTTGCGGCAAAGGCGCGTCTTGGCAGCATGGAGGCCTACAACGCCATGTGCAGAGAGGCGGAGCAGGACTACGCCGGATTCTGGGCGCGGTTGGCGCGCAGCGAGCTCCTCTGGAAGACACCATTCACGCGTGCGCTCGATGAGAGCAAGGCCCCGTTTTACAAGTGGTTCGATGACGGCACGCTCAATGTTTCGTACAACTGTCTCGACCGTCATCTGCAGAACGGGAACGCGGACAAGGTTGCACTGATTTTCGAAGCCGACGGTGGGGATGTCACGCGCGTGACATACCGCGATCTCTATCATCGGGTTTGCCGCCTGGCCAATGCGCTCAAGGCGATGGGATATCGCAAGGGCGACCGCGCACTGATTTACATGCCGATGTCGGTCGAGGGTGTGGTTGCGATGCATGCCTGCGCCCGGCTTGGCGTGATTCACTCCGTGGTGTTTGGCGGATTCTCCGCAAAGAGTTTGCAGGAGCGGGTGGTGGACGCCGGCGCCACGCTGGTGATTGCGGCCGATGAACAGTGCCGCGGCGGAAAGGCCATCCCGCTCAAGCCGGCTGTCGACGAGGCATTCGCACTGGGCGGCTGTGAGGGTGTGCGGCATGTCATCGTTTACCGTCGCACGGGTGGGAATGTGTCGATGACGGCAGGCCGTGATGTGTACATGGATGACATCACG
>CAYYDO010000272.1:1594-2134 GCA_964470595.1 uncultured Burkholderiaceae bacterium
AGGCCGAGCATCCGCTCTTCATTCTTTACACATCCGGGTCGACCGGCAAGCCGAAGGGCGTTCAGCATTCCTCGGCCGGCTATCTCCTGCACGCCATCCTGACGATGCAGTACACCTTCGATATCCGTCCCGACGATGTGTTCTGGTGTACCGCCGATATCGGTTGGGTCACGGGTCACACCTACATTGCCTATGGTCCCCTCGCATGCGGTGCCACAGAGATCGTGTTCGAGGGGGTCCCGACCTATCCGGACGCAGGTCGCTTCTGGAAGATGATCCAGGACCACAAGGTCTCGACCTTCTACACCGCACCGACGGCCATCCGCTCCCTTATCAAGGCGTCCGAAGCGAGCCCTCAACTGCGCCCCGCAACTACGACCTTTCCTCTCTGCGTCTGCTCGGTTCCGTGGGCGAGCCGATCAATCCCGAGGCCTGGATGTGGTACCACAACAATGTCGGCGGGGGGCGCTGCCCGATCGTCGATACGTTCTGGCAGACCGAAACCGGTGGGCACATGATCACCCCCATGCCAGGGGCAAC
>CAYYDO010000273.1:0-2092 GCA_964470595.1 uncultured Burkholderiaceae bacterium
CGATCACAACCGGGCCCTCTCGCAGATTGCATCCAAGACCGGCAAGGCGGTGGGCGAGATTGAAAAACTCATCGTCTGGGGCAACCACAGCCCGACCATGTACCCGGATTACCGCTTCGCCACCATCGGTGGTCAGAGCGTGAAGGCGATGATCAACGACGATGTGTGGAACAAGGACGTGTTTCTGCCCACCGTGGGCAAGCGCGGGGCCGCGATCATCGACGCGCGGGGTCTTTCCTCGGCCGCGTCCGCAGCCAACGCCGCCATCGATCACATCCGCGACTGGGTCCTCGGCACCAATGGCCGCTGGGTCACCATGGGCATCGCCTCGGATGGCTCCTACGGCATCCCGGAAGACATCATCTACGGCTATCCGGTGGTGGGCAGCGGCGGGGATTACCAGATCGTGCAAGGTCTGGCGATCGACGACTTCTCCCGGGAGCGGATGAACCACACCCTCAAGGAACTCCTCGAGGAGCAGGACGGCGTCAAGCACCTTCTGGTCTGACTCCGCTCCGCCCGCGCATGACCGCCGCGCTGCATCCCGACCTGGTATTGCACCAGGATGCAGCATTGGCGGGGTCCGCCGCCCCTCCCTGCTGCGAGCACTACGCGGGGAGCGCCGCCAAGCTGCGCAAGTCGCTCGCCCTGCAGGAGCGCCTCGCAGGTGCGTTCGATGTCACCGCCGATCTCGAGGACGGCGCACCGTCGGGCGATGAAGTCCGTACCGCCAGGGAACTCGCGGATATGCTCCGCGAGCCCCGTCCAGCGGGGCATCGGGTGGGCATGCGCGTGCATCCGCCCCTGCACCCTGCCTTCGAGACGGATCTTGCCGAGATCTTCGCAGGCCCATCGCTTCGCCTCGCTTACATCACGATTCCCAAAGTCGACCATCCCAGCCAGCTCGATATCGCGGCTCAGGCCATCGCGCGACACGCCATGAGGGGCGGCGAGCACAGTCCCGGCCTGCAGGTTCTGATCGAAAGTCCGGCTGCCGTGTGTCATGTGGCCCGCATCGCAGCACATCCGTCGGTCGTGATGCTGGCGTTCGGGCAGATGGATTTCGTGAGCAGTCACCAGGGCGCCATTCCCGCACAGGCCATGTCCAGTCCGGGCCAGTTCGACCATCCCCTGCTGCGCCGTGCGAAGCTCGAGATCAGCGCTGCCTGTCAGGCGTCGGGCAAGATCGCCGTGCACAACCCCACGACGGACTATGCGTCGGACACCCAGGCCGGCGACGACGCGCGTTGCGCCGGGAGGGAGTTCGGTTTCAGACGGATGTGGAGCATCCACCCCGACCAGATGAATCAGATTCTTCAGGCATTTGCCCCCAGCGAGGCCGAACTCGAGGATGCAACGCGGATTCTTCTTGCGGCTCAGCAGGCCCAATGGGGGCCGATCGCGGATCGGGGCAGGCTGCATGACAGGGCCAGCTACCGCTACTACTGGGATCTGCTGCGACGTGCCCGAGTTCAGGGCGGGGTCATTCCTGCAGCAGCGGTACAGGCTTTTTTCTAAAATCGACCGACAATCACAGCTGAATCAAATTCACACTAAAACAGGGAGCCTTTCATGCCTCACAACCTCCACAACAGCCTTCAGGAATTCAGGACCGCATCCGGAAAAAGCGGCAAGTTCTACAGCCTGCCCGCACTCGAGACCGCGGGGGTCGCACGCGTCTCCCGCTTGCCGGTGGCGATCCGCATCGTCCTTGAATCGGTGCTGCGCAATTGTGATGGCAAGAAGGTCACCGAAGCGCATGTCCGGCAGCTGGCCAACTGGGGGCCGACCGCAGCGCGTGTGGATGAGATCCCCTTCGTCGTTGCACGTGTGGTGCTGCAGGATTTCACCGGGGTACCGCTGCTCGCCGATCTGGCCGCCATGCGCAATGTGGCGCACGACATGGGCAAGAATCCCAAGGTCATCGAGCCCCTCGTGCCGGTGGATCTGGTGGTGGACCACTCGGTCATGATCGATCACTACGGCAAGAAGGATGCGCTCGATCTGAACATGAAGCTGGAGTTCCAGCGCAACGAGGAGCGCGACCAGTTCATGAAAGGGGGCATCCAGGCATTCGATACCTTCAAGGTGG
>CAYYDO010000274.1:0-2055 GCA_964470595.1 uncultured Burkholderiaceae bacterium
GCGCCCACTGCTCGACACGCTGGCGATGTCGATCGCGGGTACCGCCCTGTCGGTTGTGATCTCCTGGCCACTGGCGCTCCTGGCTGCGCGCAACACCACCCCGCATCCATTGCTCTATCGTGTGTCGCGGGTCGTGCTTGCGGCATTCCGCTGCGTACCAGAGATCATCCTCGGCATTCTGTTTGTGGCTGCCGTCGGTTTTGGTGCCCTCCCTGGAGTGCTCGCGCTGGCGTTGCACTCGGTGGGTATGGTGGCCAAGTTTTACGCCGAAGCGATTGAGCACGTCGACCCCAAGCCGCTCGAGGCAGCGGTCGCAGCGGGAAGCAGCCGTTTCCAGGTGATTGCACATGCGGTATCACCGCAAGTTCTGCCGCAGCTTGCCGATATAACGATCTATCGCTGGGAGTATCACTTCCGAGCCTCAACCGTGCTTGGCATCGTCGGCGCAGGAGGCATCGGTTTCGAATTGATGGCGGCGCTGCGCCTGATCAACTACAGCGAAGTTGCTGCGATTTTGCTGACCATCCTGGCTTGTGTGGTGGTGGTTGACGCCATCGGCGCGTGGCTGCGTGGACGGCTCAAATAGGAGAATATGTTGAAACACAAGATTGTGGTGACCAATCCGATACACCCAGAGGTCCATGCGCGACTCGCAGCCCATGGCGATGTCGTCGTCAATGATAGTTCTGTACCCTGGTCAGCGCCGGTCCTTGCGCAGCACCTCGCCGATGCAACCGCGATGATGGGCTTCATGACCGATCGGGTTGATGCTGCGCTTTTGTCTGCAGCACCGCGCCTTCAAGTCGTAGGGGCTGCGCTCAAGGGCTTTGACAGCTATGACGTCGAAGCATGCACAAAGGCCGGCATCTGGCTGACGATCGTGCCCGACTTGTTGACCGAACCGACTGCAGAGCTTGCCATCGGCTTGGCAATCGGACTTGGGCGGCACCTTCGCCAGGGCGACAGTTACGTTCGTAGCGGTGCGTTTCAGGGGTGGCGCTCCCATCTTTTCGGGACGGGTCTGCGCGATTCCATCATCGGGATTGTCGGTCTTGGTCATGTGGGCAAGGCTATCGTGCAGCAACTCAGCGGTTTCGGTTGCGCGGAAATACTTGGGGTCGACCCCGAAGCGAGCGACTCCGGCGTGGTGTCGACAACGCTGCAAGATGCCGTCGCACGTGCCGACTTTCTGTTTGTCGCTGTGCCTCTCGTGTCTGACTCTCTCGGATTGATTGACGAAACCGCACTCATGCAAGCCAAGCGGGGGCAGCTCTTGATCAATGTCGGCCGTGGGTCGGTGGTTGATGAGCGTGCCGTGCTGCAGGCCCTGCGTCGCGGACAACTGGGCGGCTACGCAGCCGATGTGTTTGCGTGTGAAGATTGGTCGCTGCCTGGCCGTCCAGCTGAAATTGATCGCGAGTTGCTTGCCCACCCGCAGACTCTGTTCACGCCGCATTTGGGATCGGCTGTACAACGCGTGCGGTTGGCGATTGAGCATCGTGCTGCCGACAACATCATCGCGGTAGTACGCGGAGAGATGCCGCCTGATCGTATCAATGCCGTCAACGTTTCCCAGGCGCCCCAACCGACCGTACAGCAGAGCTAGTTCGCAGCCTCAAATCAAAACAGCCCCGAAGGGCTGTTTTTATTGGATGGTGGTTGGCCCGGAGCGGGGTTTGATTACTGAAAGGATAACGCGTGCGAGGTGCGTTGGGTCGGCTTCTACTGGAACCATGTGAACGCATTTTTCCTGCAGTTTCGATATAACTGCCCGAACCACAGTGTCAGGCGGTTCCGCGTAAAACATTAGTGACTCTGTCACGGTGATCCCAATTCACGGACACTCGATGCTTGTGCGAGTAGAAGTTCGACTTTCCCCTTGTGGAGGAACATCCGTGCGCCACCTCGTCTCTGCAATGCTGATCGTTGTCGCCATCATTCATCTGCTTCCGCTCTCAGGTGTTTTCGGCGTTGAGCGATTGAGCGCGCTGTATGGCATTCGGTTTGATGAACCAAATCTGGAAATTCTCATGCGTCATCGGGCGGTCCTCTTCG
>CAYYDO010000275.1:0-2017 GCA_964470595.1 uncultured Burkholderiaceae bacterium
GAATGCCATTCCGATACTGGCGGACCCCAGATTGTCGGGATGGCATTCGAGCGCGGATCGGACCGCATCCGGTATGTGTTGCTTGAGTCTGTGCAATATGCGTTGCCCCTCGGACTGTCCGAGGGGCACGTGCCGTACAGCCGCCATGACCTGGCCCTCGGCCCAGGACCAGAGAAAGGCGGTCATGCCGATCGGGACGGGAACTGACTGTGCCGCACACAGACTGGCGTGTGCAGCCGTATAGGACCAGTCACGAATTCCGGTTGCGTTCAGACCGGTGCTCTCGGCTTCGGGCCAATCCGCAAACAGTCGTGACATCGACTGTCCCATCTGGCGCGATTCCAGTCGAAACTCCGCTGTTTCACGAAGCGCCAGGACCCGCTCGTTCCAATGACGGAGGTCTGTCCAGTCGTGCCTGTCACATGCCTCGGCGCAGCAGCGCCAGAGAACCAGTTCCTGTCGGGCCATGACCAGGTCGAGGAGGTCGCCAATCCAGATCAGGGTGCTGGCCTCGTCATGAACGACCCGGTCGGCGATGGCCTGTTCGAGCCCCTGACTGTAAGCAAAGCTGCCAATCGGAAGTGCCGGACTTGCCAGGTGGAGCGCCGCAAGAAGGGAGGCGTCGATGCGGGAACCCATCGCATCTGCCGGGTCAGCGTCGCGCATGTGCCTGACGGGAGAGTTCCTCGCCGACACTGCCCAATTCGAGGTCTGTGGCATCGAGTTCGGCATGACTGTGCCCATGCGAATGCGGGTGCTGGTCGGAGCTGCCATGGTAGGCGCCACGCTCCGGCTCAAATGCGCTCTGGACGAGGTCGACCTGGCCGCCGAGATGCCGCACCATGCCTGCGAGCACGGGGTCGGGCTCGATGTAGATGGCATCGCTCGAGAGCATGGCACGCACATGACGATTGGCCAGGTGGTACACAAGCCGAATCAGGTCGAGATGCTGGCTTGCCGTGATTCGCAGTAACGCTTCAGGGTCGGCCCGAACCCTCAACTGCTCTCCGCAATCCGAGGTCAAGCGGTCACCATCCCGGAGGGTTTCCCCCCTTGGCAGAAGGATGGCGGCCGGCCGCCCGTCATCGAGGATGACTGCGATACGGCATCGCTGTCGCTCCTGCCAGCGCAGTCCGACATGGCTCTCACTCTTGCCCAGTGGGGAGGTCTCCGCAACCGATACCTTCGCGTTGAATACCAGGCCGCTCATCAGATTCTCAGAACAGGAAGTAGCGCTGCGCCATGGGCAGGACTTCGGCGGGTTCGCATTCGAGCAGTATCCCGTCCGCATGCACCTTGTAGTTCTCGGGGCTTACCGTGATGACAGGCGTTGCGTCATTGAGCTTCATATCGCGTTTCTGAACTTTGCGAATTCCCATGACCGGACTGATCAGACGTTGCAGGTCGAGCTGATCGGGAAGCCCGGCTGCAATCGCCGATTGAGAGACAAAGGTGATCGATGTCGCGCGTATGCCGCCCGGCGTGGCGCCGAACTGCGGACGATAGTGCACCGGCTGTGGTGTGGGAATGGAGGCGTTGGGGTCGCCCATGACAGCCATTGCGATCATTCCGCCCTTGAGAATGGTGTGCGGCTTCACGCCGAACATTGCCGGCTTCCACAGCACCAGGTCGGCCCATTTGCCAATTTCGAGAGAGCCCACCTCGTGCGCGATGCCATGGGTGATGGCAGGGTTGATCGTGTACTTTGCAACGTAACGCTTGATTCGCGCATTGTCATGTTCGCGTGGATCCGAGAGGTTCCCTTCGCTCAGTGATCCCCGCTGCACTTTCATCTTGTGGGCGGTCTGCCACGTCCGGATGATCACTTCGCCGACGCGGCTCATGGCCTGGCTGTCCGAGCTGATCATGGAGAATGCGCCCATGTCGTGAAGAATGTCTTCGGCCGCGATCGTCTCGCGGCGAATGCGGCTCTCTGCAAAGGCGATGTCCTCGGCGATGGCAGCATCCAGATGGTGGCAGCCCATCAGCATATCGAGGTGCTCATCGATCGTGTTGA
>CAYYDO010000276.1:0-2014 GCA_964470595.1 uncultured Burkholderiaceae bacterium
CTCCCGACCTACGCCTTGTAAGGGCGCCGCTCTACCAACTGAGCTAAGCACCCATGCTCTGCTCTCGCGATAAAACAAGCCCGCGAGTATAAAAAGAAAGGGCCGCTTAATCAAGCGGCCCTGACCCTGCACACGGCAGTGAATCACTTGTTGACGGCGTCTTTCAGAGCCTTGCCAGGACGGAACTTGGGAACCTTGGCCGCCTTGATCTTGATTGCCGCACCGGTCTGAGGGTTGCGCCCCGTGCGCGCTGCACGCTTGCCCACCGCGAAGGTGCCAAAGCCCACCAGCGTGACGGACCCACCTTTTTTGAGGGTGGCCTTGACACCGCCGATCACGGCATCGAGAGCACGACCAGCGGCAGCCTTGGAGACATCGGCCTGCTTGGCGATGTGCTCGATCATCTCGTTTTTATTCACTGAAGTTTCCTCTCTCTAGAACTGTTTGATGAGCCCGGAACGGCTCTGATTTTTTGTGCAATCAATTTGAATTTTTGGCTGCGGGGATCCGCACCCGGAAGCGTGACCGCGCTCCCTAGAATGATGATCGAGCCAGCGGGAATTAACGCGGATTTCGCCGACAGTGTCAAGCGAGAAGAACCCGAAAAGCCAATGGCAGCGGGCATTGCAGGGCATCGGTGTTGCCTGCGCGCATCAGGTGGTGCACCCTGCCGCGCACCGCAATGCGGCAGGCGCACCGCCAGATTCATCTGGCGGTGCACAGCAACTGTGCAGACATCCCGAGGTTCAGTGCGGCAGTGTGTCCGATGCGCCCGCAGCCGGTGTCATCGCACGCGATTCCGATGCAGCAGGCTCGGCAGGTGCGGCAGCAGCCACCGCGGTTTCCTCTTCCTCGGGAAGAGGCGTCGGCGCCCGCGACAGGGCGAGTTCGAGCACCTGATCGATCCACTTCACCGGCACGATCTCGAGGGCATTCTTCACATTTTGCGGAATCTCGGCCAGATCGCGCACGTTCTGCTCCGGAATCAGCACCTTGCGAATCCCGCCACGATGGGCCGCAAGAAGTTTCTCTTTCAGACCACCGATCTGGAGCACCTCGCCACGAAGTGTGATCTCGCCGGTCATGGCGACATCGGCGCGCACCGGGATGCCGGTCATGGCCGAGACCATGGCGGTGGTCATGGCGATACCCGCACTGGGCCCATCCTTGGGTGTGGCGCCTTCGGGCGCGTGAATGTGCATGTCCTTTTTCTCGAAGACATCATCACGGATACCCAGTCTGCGCGCACGACTGCGCACCACCGAGCGGGCGGCCTCGACCGATTCCTTCATGACGTCACCCAGTGAACCGGTTCGGATGATCTGGCCCTTGCCCGGCATGACTGCCGCCTCGATGGTCAGCAATTCGCCACCCACCTCGGTCCACGCAAGGCCGGTGACCTCACCGACCTGATCCTCTTTCTCGGCCACACCAAAGGTGTAGCGGCGCACACCGAGAAACTCCTCGATGTTTCCCGCATTGACCTGCACCGGAGTCTGCGCCTTGCGCGTGAGCACCATGCGCGTGACCTTTCGGCAGATCTTGGAGATCTCGCGCTCGAGACCGCGCACACCGGCTTCGCGTGTGTAGGTGCGGATGATCTCTCGAATCGCTGATTCGTCCACGGCAATTTCGCCGGCCTTGAGACCCGTCTGCTTGATCTGCTTGGGCAGCAGATAGCGCTGGGCGATGTTGATCTTTTCCTCTTCGGTGTACCCCGAGAGCTTGATGACTTCCATCCGGTCGAGCAGGGCCGGCGGGATGTTCAGGGAGTTGGCCGTGGCAACGAACATCACATCGGAGAGATCGTATTCAACCTCGATGTAATGATCGACGAAGGAGTTGTTCTGCTCGGGATCGAGGACCTCGAGAAGCGCACTCGCCGGATCGCCACGGAAATCCATGCCCATCTTGTCGACCTCGTCGAACAGGAAGAGCGGATTGCGCACGCCCGTCTTGGTCAGATTGGCCAGCACCTTGCCGGGCATCGAGCCGATGTAGGTCTTGCGGTGGC
>CAYYDO010000277.1:0-2012 GCA_964470595.1 uncultured Burkholderiaceae bacterium
GCCGAGGCCTTGCACCGCTTCGCGGCCGGTCGCTTCATGACTACCGTGCTTGCGGCGGTTGCGGTGATCGGCTCGAGCTCGTTGCTGACCTAGCGCATGGCAGCAGGCGGGTTGTCGCGACTGCTGCCCGGCGCGACTGACGCGCTGCTGGACATTCTCGATCCCTCGGCCGGGGGGGTTCAACCGCCGATCCGGTCCGAGTTGTTCGGCAGGGAGCGCTTCGCAGAGCACGGCCGCAGCCTTGCGCTCACGCATCGCACCCGGCGTGCGGTCCTGGGTGCCAGAAGCTTCTTCCCGCGCGTGCGAGGCAACATCCGCATGCTGGCGCGGGCACACCGCTACCTGGGAATCCAGGCCGGCAGCGGTTACGACGTCAGCCCGGCTGCCGAATGGATTCTCGACAACTTCAACCTGATCGAGGTGCAGCTCAGCGAGATCCAGCAGGGTCTTCCGGGGACCTACTTCCGCACACTCCCGCTGCTGCTCGACCCGCCGCTTGCTGGTCTGCCGCGCATCTACAGCGTGGCATGGGCCTTCGTGGCACACACCGACGGGGCGTTCGACGAAGACCTGCTCGCGGCATTCCTCGACGCCTATCAGGAGGTGCACGAACTGACGCAGAGCGAGATGTGGGCCCTGCCTACCACGATGCGTGTGGTGCTGATCGAGAACCTGCGCCGTCTGGCCGAGCGCGTAGCCGCCGGCAGGGCGGCTCGCGAGGTGGCGCACCTGTGCTGCGACCACATCGGGCAGTTCGACACGCCTGCGCTGGACCGGGTGCTCGCACTTCTCGAACGGCGAGGTGTCGGACGGGTCTTCCTGGCACAGATGTCGCAGCGCCTGCAGGATCGCCGGCTGGCCGGCCAGACGCGAGTGCTCGCCTGGCTCCAGCAGGCACTGCCCGACGCCGCCGCGGCGCAGATCCAGCAGCTCGCCGACCAGGCGGCCGACAACCTGAGCGTGAGCAACGCGCTGACTTCGTTGCGGGCCATCGGCGACGCCGACTGGCCCGTCGTCGTGGCGCGGACCAGCCGGTTGATGCGGGTGATGAGCGTGTCACCGGTCTTCGAGGCCGAGGACGCACCGACGAGAGGCAAGACTCTGCACGAGATCGAGCGCCTGGCGCGACGCAGCGGACGCAGCGAGGTCTTCGTCGCGCAGACCCTGCTCGCGCGGATGGACGAAAGGGCCGGTCACGCCGATGGCTCCGAACTGGCGAGTCACTGGCTGCGCGGCCCCGGCCGGGCCGAGTTGCTGCGCGTGCTCGGCCTGAGCGAGCCTGTGTCCACGGCATGGCGCGCGATCGCTCGACATCTCGCACTACCTGCCTACCTGGGCGCCATCATGCTCGGAACGGCGGCCCTCGTGGGATGGCTGCTGAAGGGTCACGGCTTCGTCCCGGCCGGCCCCGCCAGCGCACCCGCCTGGGCGTGGCTCGGCGCGGCCCTCATGCTGTGGCCGGCCTCCGAGACCGTGGTCGCGGTGCTGAACCGACTGATCAGCGAGTCGCTGCGTCCCCAGCCACTGGCCCGACTTGCGCTGTCCGATGGCATACCGCCAGAGCACCGCGTGATCGTGGTGATCCCGGCCCTGTTGACGGACGCATCGGCGGTCGCCGCGCTCTCACGCCGCCTGCTGCTGCATCACCTCGCCAATCCGGAGCGCCACGCCCAGTTCGCGCTGCTGAGCGACTGGGCCGATGCTGACGCTGCGCACGCGCCTGACGACGACACCCTGCTGGCGCTGGCGCGGGAGGCGATCCGCGAACTCAATGCGCGTCACCCCCCCGCCTTCGGCGACCTGCCGCGTTTTCTTCTTCTGCATCGGCCGCGCCGGTTCAGCGCCGGCGAGCAGTGCTGGATAGGCTGGGAACGCAAGCGCGGCAAGCTCGAGGAGCTGATCGTGGCGCTCGCCGAAGGTCACACCACGGCGTTCACGGACTTCGGCGAGTTGTCGCAGCCGGCGGCCGGCACCCGCTACATCCTGACGCCCGACAGCGACACCCAACCGCC
>CAYYDO010000278.1:0-2010 GCA_964470595.1 uncultured Burkholderiaceae bacterium
GATGGTCGCAGCTCGCTCCAGCTGGAGATCGTCGGACAAGTCTGAACCCCGCGTGGCGTAAACTTGAGGCTTTTGAGACGGAATAACGATGGACGCCGAACGCATCAACCAGATCGACAGTTCCCTGCAATCCCTGCGCCGCCGCGTGGACGAACTTCGGGGGTTTCTTTGACTTCGATGCCAAGGCTGCCCGTCTTGCCGAAGTCAATCGCCTGGTCGAAGATCCTGACCTCTGGAACGATCCCAGACGGGCCCAGGACATAGGTCGCGAGAAGAAGTCTCTCGAATCCGTTGTAGACAACCTGCAAAGCCTCGCCAACCGCATCGCCGAGTCCGTCGAACTGCTTCAAATGGCACGCGATGAAAGCGACGATGACACGATCCTCGCCGTCGAGGATGACAGCCTGTCCATTGAACGACAGGTCGCCGACCTCGAGTTTCGCCGGATGTTCTCCAACCCGGCGGACCCGAGCAACTGCTTTCTGGATATTCAGGCCGGTGCTGGCGGCACCGAGGCCTGCGACTGGGCGTCCATGCTGCTTCGGCAGTACCTCCGATACGCAGAGAGAAAGGGCTTCAAGACCGAACTGCTCGAGGAGTCCGAAGGCGACGTCGCGGGGATCAAGTCGGCGACCATCAAGATCTCGGGCGACTATGCTTTCGGTTTTCTGCGCACCGAAACAGGTGTCCACAGACTGGTACGCAAATCACCCTTCGACTCCAGCGGGGGCCGACACACCTCATTTGCGTCCGTCTTTGTATATCCCGAGGTGGACGACTCAATAGAGATCGACATCAATCCTGCCGATGTCCGAACCGATACCTTTCGAGCCTCGGGAGCAGGCGGGCAGCACATCAACAAGACCGATTCCGCCGTGCGTCTGACCCACATTCCCACGGGCATCGTCGTGCAATGCCAGAACGACCGCTCCCAGCACCGGAACCGCGATGAGGCCTGGAAGATGCTGAAGTCTCGTCTGTACGAGCACGAGATGCGCAAACGGATGGAGCAGCAACAGAAACTCGAGGACAGCAAGACCGATGTCGGCTGGGGGCATCAGATACGCAGTTACGTGCTCGATCAATCGCGTATCAAGGATCTGCGAACCAGTGTCGAAATCGCCAACACTCAGCGTGTGCTCGATGGCGATCTCGACGCTTTCATCGAAGCCAGTCTGAAACAGGGTATCTGAAATGCACGATGACACAGCGGTAACGCCAGGCGCTCAGGATGAAAACCAGGTCATGGCTGAACGTCGCGCCAAGCTCGCCACACTGAGGGGCACAGGAACCCCGGCCTTTCCGAACGACGTCCGCCCGGCACACCGGGCGGGACCACTCTCCGAGCGCTACAACGCGCACACCCGCGAACAGCTCGAATCCGAGCATGTATCCGTCAGTCTCGCTGGCCGCATGATGCTGAAACGGGTGCAGGGGAAAGCCAGCTTTGCGACCCTGCAGGACGCGACGGGACGACTGCAGATTTACATGAATGACGAAGGCGTCGGCACCGACGTGCATGAGGCATTCAAACACTGGGATCTCGGCGATATCGTCTATGCCGAGGGCATCCTGTTCAAGACCATGAAGGGCGAACTCTCCGTTCGCTGCAGCATGGTCCGTCTTGCCGTCAAAGCACTGCGGCCACTGCCGGACAAGTTCCATGGTCTCCACGATACCGAGACGCGCTACCGCCAGCGCTATGTGGACCTGCTCGTCAACGGGGCCTCTCGCGATGTCTTCCTGGCCCGATCAAAGGCGCTTTCGGCCATGCGCCACTTCATGAACGACAATGGATTTCTGGAAGTCGAAACACCGATGCTGCAGCCGATCCCCGGGGGGGCCGCAGCGCGACCCTTCGTGACGCATCACAACGCGCTCGATCAGCAGATGTTTCTTCGCATTGCCCCGGAACTCTATCTGAAGCGTCTGATCGTGGGTGGTTTCGAGAGAGTCTACGAAATCAATCGCAATTTTCGTAATGAGGGACTCAGCCCGCGACACAACCCC
>CAYYDO010000279.1:0-1984 GCA_964470595.1 uncultured Burkholderiaceae bacterium
CGCGAATAGCCCGAGCGCGTAGATCGGTGACACCGTGCCCAGTGCGAGTGAGTCCGACAGCCAGGCCATCAGACCCAGTGTCAGGGCAGCCAGAGGCAGGAACAGGCTGCGCAGATACCAGCGCGGATGATCGAAGCAGATGATGAAGGTCAGGAGGTAAAGGGCCAGGGGAACAACCCACAGCAGTGGCGCCGATGAGATGTTCTGTGTCAGGTGACTGGTGATCGCCAGCAGCACGCCCGATCCGATGGCCGACAGCCCGACCCAGGCGAGCCAGTCGGCCGCCTTGGTTGGGGGGTCGTCGAGGGCCCGCACGTCGATGCCGCTGTCGGTCCCGGGCCCGCCAGCCGGGGATGTGCGCGCGGCACGCAGGGTCTGGCCTGCGGCCAGGATGCACACGACGACGAAAGCGCCGAAGGCAATCGACCAGCCGATGGCTGTCTGCCGATTGCCCATCATGGGTTCGATCAGGAAGGGGAATCCCAGCAGCGCCATGAGCGATGCCAGGTTGGACAGGGCAAAGAGCCTGTAGGGGGCCGGTGCCCTGAAACGCCGCCAGTACCAGGCACCGACCAGGGGCGTGGTGGAGGCAAGCAGGAAGTATGGCAACCCGATGGTTGCCGTGAGCAGTCCGAGGATACGCAGAATCGGTGACTCGTCGCCCGCTGGCCGCCATGACGGATCGACGATGATCGGCATGGTCCAGGTGGCGATCACGAGCAGGGCACTGTGAAGGAGGACCTGGCTGCGCAGGGAGAGCCACCGCGTGAGGATATCGGCATAGGCGTAGCCGGCCAGCAGGGCGGTCTGAAAGAACACCAGGCAGGTGCCCCACACTGCCGCCGAGCCGCCGAACCAGGGAAGAATCTGTTTGGCCAGCAGTGGCTGAACCAGAAAGATCAGAAACGCGGAAGCGAAGATGGCAGCGAAATAGGGCATGGTCGGAGGAGGTGTTTCAGGGCTGCGGTCTTCATGACGCAAAGGGTTAAAATGGCAGCAAACAACATGGGAGGTGGTTCATGTACGACAAGGTCAAGGTCCCCGCAGTGGGGCAGAAGATTACGGTCAATCCGGATTTCTCTCTGAACGTCCCCGACACGCCGATCATTCCCTACATCGAGGGCGACGGCACAGGTGTGGACATTACGCCAGTCATGATCAAGGTGGTGGATGCGGCCGTGGCCAAGGCCTACGGCAGCCGTCGCAAGATATCCTGGATGGAAATCTTCTGCGGCGAGAAATCCACCCGTGTCTACGGTCCGGATGTCTGGCTGCCCGACGAGACCCTCGATATCCTCAAGGACTACGTGGTGTCGATCAAGGGGCCTCTGACCACGCCCGTGGGCGGCGGCATCCGCTCGCTCAATGTGGCGCTGCGTCAGCAACTCGACCTCTATGTATGCCTGCGCCCCGTGCGCTATTTCAACGGCGTGCCCAGTCCCGTCAAGGAGCCACACAAGACCGACATGCAGATCTTCCGCGAGAATTCGGAGGACATCTATGCCGGTATCGAGTACGCCGCCGAGAGCGAGCAGGCACGCAAGCTGATCGACATCCTGATCAACGACTTCGGTGTCAAGAAGATCCGTTTCCCCGCCACCTCGGGGATCGGCATCAAGCCTGTGTCGAGCGAAGGCACCGAGCGTCTGATGCGAAAGGCCGTCCAGTACGCCATCGACAACGACAAGTCCTCGGTCACGATCGTCCACAAGGGCAACATCATGAAGTTCACCGAGGGCGCATTTCGCGATTGGGCCTATGCGCTCGCGCAGAAGGAGTTCGGTGCCACGCCGGTCGATGGCGGACCCTGGTGCGCCTTCAAGAACCCCCGTACCGGACGCGAGATCGTGATCAAGGATGTCATCGCCGATGCTTTCCTGCAGCAGATTCTGTTGCGTCCGGCCGAATACAGCGTGATCGCGACGCTGAACCTCAACGGGGACTACATTTCCGACGCCCTGGCGGCTCAGGTGGGCGGCATTGG
>CAYYDO010000280.1:0-1980 GCA_964470595.1 uncultured Burkholderiaceae bacterium
CGGTGTGAGGAGATAGGCATAGGCCTGGTGGTGCGATCGGCCCACGCGGCCGCGCAGCTGATGCAGTTGCGCCAGACCGAAGCGGTCGGCGCGGTGAATCACGATGGTGTTGGCCGTGGGCACATCGATGCCGGTCTCGATGATGGTCGTGCACAGCAGGACATTGATGCGTTGCTGGTGGAAGTCCCGCATCACCCGCTCCAGATCGCGCTCATGCATCTGCCCGTGCGCAATCTCGATGCGGGCCTCGGGAACCAGCCGGGTGAGTGCGTCGCGACGGTTCGTGATGGTCTCGACCTCGTTGTGCAGCACATAGCACTGGCCGCCGCGCTTGAGCTCCCGCAGCAGGGCCTCGCGCACCACGGCATCGTTTTCCTGTCGCACGAAGGTCTTGATGGCGAGTCGCTTCTGGGGGGCGGTGGCGATCACGGAGAAATCCCGGATGCCCTCCATACTCATGGCCAGTGTCCGCGGAATCGGCGTGGCGGTCAGCGTCAGGACATCGACCTCGGCCCGCAGCGCCTTCAGGGCTTCCTTCTGGCGCACGCCAAAGCGGTGCTCCTCGTCGATGATGACCAGACCAAGCCGGTCGAAGCGGACATCCTGCGACAGCAGCTTGTGTGTGCCGATGGCGATATCCACCCTGCCATTGGCCAGCCCCTGAATGGCTGCCTGAATCTCCTTGCCGCTGCGAAAGCGCGAGAGCTCGGCGATGGTCACGGGCCAGTCTGCAAAACGATCACGGAAGGTCTGCACATGCTGCTCGGCAAGCAGGGTCGTGGGCGTGAGCACTGCCACCTGACGGCCATCCATCACGGCCATGAATGCGGCCCGCAGGGCCACCTCCGTCTTGCCGAAGCCGACATCACCGCATACGAGACGGTCCATGGGGCGTCCGGCCACCATGTCCTGGACCACCGCATGAATCGCGGCGAGTTGATCGGGTGTTTCCTCGAAGCCGAAGCCATCGGCAAAGCGCTCGTAGTCCTTGGCGCTGAAACGAAAGGAATGGCCCTGCCGTGCCGCGCGCCGGGCGTAGATGTTGAGCAGCTCCGCGGCGGTATCGCGGGCCTGGGCGGCCGCCTTGCGTTTGACCTTGTCCCACTGGCCCGAGCCGAGTGCATGCAGCGGCGCATTCTCGGGATTCGCGCCGCTGTAGCGTCCGATCACATGCAGTTGTGCCACCGGGATGTAGAGCTTGGCGTCATCGGCGTATTCAAGCTCGAGAAATTCCGTGTCGCCCTCACCCATATCCAGGTGGACCAGTCCCCGGTAGCGTCCGATCCCGTGCTGGACATGCACGACGGGGTCGCCGATCTTGAGTTCGGAGAGATCGCGCACGATGGCGTCGATGTCGGTCTGTGTGGTCTGTCGGCCGTGTCTCTGCCGACGTGCCATTTGCGCAAAGAGCTCGCCCTCGGTCGCCATCAGCAGGCCCTGCTGGGGCAGAGCGAAACCTGCATGCAGGGGTGCGATGAGCAATTGCACCTCGTCGGCAGGGCGGTCTTCTTCCAGCGCCATCGCAAGACTCTCGCAGGACCGATACCCGACTCTGTATTCCTGCAGGTACTGCGCGAGTGTCTCG
This sequence comes from uncultured Burkholderiaceae bacterium, assembly GCA_964470595.1. GTDB lineage: Bacteria > Pseudomonadota > Gammaproteobacteria > Burkholderiales > Burkholderiaceae_A > Lacustribacter. The sequence goes on from CAYYDO010000280.1 coordinate 1,586, forward strand.
CGTCGGCCGGCGCTCTCGGCAGTGATCAGTGTGCGTCGCTGATCGCCGAGTGCGCGTCGCAGTCCGTGCAGGGGGTCTTCGGCCTTGCGGTCGGCGGCAATCGCCGGCACATCGGCGGTCGCGCCAGCGGCGCGTTCGCCAAGGCTCAGCCGGGCCATCGGCGCGAGTCGTGCAAAGAATTCCGCAGAAGACAGATACAGGGCAGCGGGCGGCAGCACGGGCCGCTCCGGGTCGGAGCGCAGAAAGCCATAACGCGACTGGGTATCACGGTGAAACTCGTCGATCGCCTGGTCGATGGCCCCCACGGTCGCAACCGCCGCCCGATCCGGCGTGGGCAGATAGTCGAAGATCGATGCGGTCTCGCTGAAAAGCAGGGGCAGGTAGTACTCGATGCC
>CAYYDO010000281.1:0-716 GCA_964470595.1 uncultured Burkholderiaceae bacterium
ATCGTGATGCCACGCTCCTGCTCCTGCTCCATCCAGTCCATGGTCGCTGCGCCATCGTGAACCTCGCCAATCTTGTGATTGACACCGGTGTAATAGAGGATGCGCTCCGTGGTGGTGGTCTTGCCGGCATCAATGTGGGCACTGATGCCGATGTTCCGGTAGCGTTCAATCGGGGTCTTGCGGGCCATGGTCAATCCTGGGTGATCGGGTAGATGAGCGGGTAACTGAAAGAAAAGCTAAGGAGTCACTGAACGGTTTAACGAGCGGATCAGCAAAAAACAGGCGAAGCGACGGCGGCGATGATCGGCTGGCGCACCAGCCGGCGGTTGCCGGCCGAGCGCCCCGGATCAGAAGCGGAAGTGCGAGAAGGCCTTGTTGGCCTCGGCCATGCTGTGCACCTCGTCGCGTTTCTTGACCGCGCCTCCGCGACCCTCTGCGGCTTCGAGCAGTTCGCCTGCCAGGCGCAGATTCATTGATTTCTCGCCGCGTTTCTTGGCGGCCTCACGCAGCCATCGCATGGCCAGCGCCGAACGACGGGCAGGCCGAACCTCGACCGGCACCTGGTAGTTGGCACCTCCCACCCGGCGACTCTTCACCTCGACGGCCGGCTTCGCATTGCCCAGCGCCTGATGGAAGATCTCGATGGGGTTCTTGTTGGCCTTCTTCTCAATGAAATCGAGAGCGCCATAGACGATGCGCTCGGCGACAGCCTTCTT
>CAYYDO010000281.1:726-1972 GCA_964470595.1 uncultured Burkholderiaceae bacterium
GCATCACCACATTGATGAATTTGGAGACATCCTCGCTGCCGAATTTCGGGTCTGCAAGAACGATGCGCTTGGGTACTTCGCGACGACGGGGCATAGTGTGATTTCCTTGTTCAGTTGGGCGGGAAAACCGTTTCTCGCCCCGTCCGGCACGTGGTTCTCATGTCCGGACGCTTACATGACGGCATTTGCTTGCGCATACGCCGCCGGACCCGAGGGCCCGATCAATGAACGATCAGGCCGACTTCGGACGCTTCGATCCGTACTTGGATCGCGACTGCTTGCGGTCCTTGACACCCTGGAGATCCAGGGAGCCACGGACGATGTGATAACGCACACCGGGAAGATCCTTGACACGACCGCCACGAATCAGCACCACAGAGTGTTCCTGCAGGTTGTGGCCTTCACCGCCGATATAGCTGATGACCTCGAAGCCGTTGGTGAGGCGCACTTTGGCGACCTTCCGCAACGCGGAGTTCGGCTTTTTCGGGGTGGTGGTGTAGACGCGGGTGCAGACGCCGCGACGCTGAGGGCTCGACTGGAGTGCCGGGCTCTTGCTCTTCACGACCTCGGAGGTTCGCGGCTTGCGGACCAGCTGGTTGATGGTAGGCATGGACGATGTCTTTCGAAAAAAGCGGTTTACGCCAGAATGGATTAGGTCAAATGGCGAAAAGCCCTCGATTTTCGAGGCTTTTCGCCAATGCTGTCAAGCACCATGAATGTGATCAGGGCTCCTGTCATGCAGATGGGGTGCCAGCATCGGCCGCCCCATCGGCAACCGCCGAGCCGGCATCTTCGTCGTCGGGGCCGGAAAACAGCGCCTCGGCTTCGATCGCCGCCTGCTGGGCAGCGGTCTGGGCTTCGGCGGCCTCCATGGCCTCGCGATCCTTGCGCGCCTTGTGATAGGCGAGTCCCGTTCCCGCAGGAATGAGACGCCCGACAATCACATTTTCCTTGAGCCCACGAAGTTCGTCGCGCTTGCCCATGATGGCCGCTTCGGTCAGAACACGGGTGGTCTCCTGGAAAGAGGCGGCAGAGATGAAGGAGTCCGTGGAGAGCGAGGCCTTGGTGATGCCAAGGAGACGGTTCTCGTAGATCGCCGGACGCCGGTTTTCGACAGCAACCCTGTCGTTTTCATCGAGGAGATCGGACCGCTCCACCTCTTCGCCGCTGATGAATCGCGTGTCGCCCGGATCGGTGACACGAACGCGGCGGAGCATCTGACGAACGATGACCTCGATGTGCTTGT
>CAYYDO010000282.1:0-1954 GCA_964470595.1 uncultured Burkholderiaceae bacterium
GCCGACCTCGAACGACTCGCTGAGGCGCAGCAGCCCATGGACACCGATACCTCCGAGTCAGCGCAACCCCTGCCCGAGGATATCGACCCCAGACTCATCGAGGCGGCAGTGTCTGCGCTGCCAGATCGACAGCGGATCGCCATCACCCTGTGGGCCTACGAAGACTCCCCGGTCGCCGACATTGCACAGCAACTGGGCATTTCCGAAAATGCAGCACATCAGCTCCTCCACCGGGCCCGTCAGAGCCTGAAACGCAAACTGGAAGTCACCGTATGAACACCCCCACCCCTCATCACGATCCGAGCGAAGATCCTCAACTTCGGCAGATGCTCCGTCGTCTTCCAGAGCCTGCACCGAGCCATGGTTTCGATGCCAGACTTGTCGACACGATCATGCGGGAAACACCGGCTTTCGATCGTCCAGCTGATCCCAGAGCAGGTGCACGCGCAACGTCGACTGGCGTCACCGGATGGGCTCTGGGGCTGCGCCGCCCCTCCTGGCAACTCGTGGTGACGGCATCACTGGCCCTGGCCATCATCAGCATCGTGGTCTTGCAGCAGTTACCCTCCGACAACGATCTGAAGCAGATCGACCTGATCACCCTGATGTCACTGGACCTGCTGTAGGCTACCCTCCGGGCGTTAACGGCGGCATTCGATTACGATTCATTCATGTCACCCGAAACCATCATGATCATTTTCGAAGGCGTCCTCATTTTCGGAGGGGCCATGGCCTTCGGCATCTGGCAGTTGCGCTCGATCAAGCGTGATCAGGAGGCGGCACGTGCCAGGAAAGCCGCCGAACAGCGAGAGGGTGATCCGAAATGATCCCGTCGACAGACGCCCTGAATCCCCTCACAGAGGCGATTCAACTCTCTGTGGCGCCAGTGTTCCTGCTCACGGGCGTGGCGGGCATGCTCAACGCGCTGGGTGTGCGTCTTGCCAGAGTGATTGATCGTGCGCGCGCTCTGGAGGATCTGCTGATTGATTCCACCCCCGAAAACAACCCCCGGTACGCCCAGTTCCAGCACGAATTCGAATCGCTCGATGTACGTCGCAGAATCATCAACGCCGCCACAGCACTGATGGTGATCTGCGCCGTCTTCATCGGGATCACTGTGGTGGAACTGTTCTATTCAACCGGGATGCAGGGGCGTTTGCAGGTGTCCCAATGGGTGCCCATCACCTTTCTTGCGGGCTTTGGCTGTTTCATCGCCGCATGCGTCTTCTACCTGATCGAGATACTCATCGCCTCGCGGGGTATCGGCCCGTTTCGCAAGGATCGCTAGGCACGCCTGCGAAACGGATTGCTGCGATTGAGCCAGATATCGAATACGGGAAACAGAAGACATCCCATACCGATTGCTGCGAAACCCCAGGCCCAGTCCTGAGGTGTGCTTCCTCCTCCAGACAGATCCAGTGCAGCGCCAAAGATCGCTGGCCCGATCACTCCGCCTCCGCCGAAACCAATCAAGGAGTAAAGGCCCAGGGCAGCCCCCTTGACACGGGGGTCAGCAGAGGCGACCAACCCTGCGGTGAGCGTGGCTGAATCGGCCATGACCAGCATGGAATACACCGCCATCAGCGCGAACACGACCCACCAGGCTGATCCAGCGGCTAATGCCATGGTCGTGCCCGCAGCCACGGTGAACACCATGACCATCAGAATCCATGCCCGTCTGCCGATACGCAGAGCCACCTCGTTGCCCAGTATCGAGGCGGGTACGGAGAGCACACTCACCAGCGCCGCCATGGCGGCAGCCGACATGGGTGTGACAGCGCCAGCGGGCATGGATGCGATGGAGAACGCAAGGAAGGCAACGACCCATGCACGCGAGCCGAAGAGCTCGGTGCAATGCACTCCATAGCCAATCGTGAAACCCAGGCAACGCTTGTCGCGCAGCACCTCCCGCCAGGTCCGCACCGGAAAGAGACGATGAAGCGACCAGTTCACC
>CAYYDO010000283.1:0-473 GCA_964470595.1 uncultured Burkholderiaceae bacterium
GATGATTCTTGCGGTGCTCTCGCTCGCGGTGGGTAACCTCATCGCCATCATGCAGACCAATGTGAAGCGTCTGCTGGCCTACTCCACGATTGCGCACATGGGTTTCATGCTGCTGGGTTTTGCCTCTGGCGTGGTCAACAGCGACACCGTTGGTGCAGTGGATGCCTATGCCGCATCGCTGTTCTATGTGGTGACCTACGTCCTGACCACCCTGGGCAGTTTCGGTGTGCTCCTGCTGGCATCATCCCGAGGGTTCGAGTGCGAGACGCTCGATGACATCAAGGGGTTGGCCCGTCGACACCCCTGGCTTGCCGTCGTCTTTCTGATCCTGGTCTTTTCTCTTGCCGGAATTCCGCCGACCGTTGGTTTCTACGCCAAGCTGGCTGTGCTTGAGGCTGTCATCCAGGCCGGCCATGTCTGGCTGGCCGTCTTCGCCGTCATGGCATCGCTCGTGGGCGCTTTCTACTATCTGC
>CAYYDO010000283.1:483-1951 GCA_964470595.1 uncultured Burkholderiaceae bacterium
AAGGTGATGTACTTCGATGAATCACGCCTCGACACCCCACTGGATTGCGGTCGCACCGCTCGCTCCCTGCTGGCCGCAAATGGAGCGCTCGTGCTGGTGCTGGGCATTCTGCCGGGCCCCCTGATGGCCGTCTGTCTGTACACCGTTCGCATGTCGCTGGCGGCATGAACACGGGCGCCGCAGCGCTCTTGCTGCTGTCGCTGGCGATCGTGCTGGCCAATCTGCCTTTTGTATCGGCGCGCTTCTTTGTGTTCTTGCCGCGTCCGGTCAAGACCATCTGGTGGCGATTTGCCGAGTTGATCGTGTACTACCTGCTGTTTCTTGCGGCGGGTCGTGGTCTCGAGGCCTATGTGGGAAGACTTCAGGAGCAGGCATGGCAGTTCTATGCCATCACCTTTCTGATCTTTCTGGTGCTTGCCTATCCCGGTTTCACCTGGCGCTACCTGCGTCGCCAGCGTGGCGAGCGCAGTGCAGTGCCAGGGGCCGACGCGTGAGCGAGGATCACCCCGACGCATCGCCCGATCCTCGTCCTCTCGGGGTGTCCAACGAGGCCTTCCCACAGCTGCGCGAGGTGCGGATATCCGGTGAATCCATCTTCGAGGGGCGGCTGCTGCATGTCCACCGGGATCGGGCCCGAACTCCGGACGGTGAGGAACTGAGTTTCGAGTACACCCTGCATCCAGGGGCAGCGGTCGTCGTTCCCCGGCTGCCGGATGGCCGTCTGGTGCTGGAGCGTCAGTGGCGCTATGCGATGAACCGCAGTTTCCTGGAGTTTCCCGCGGGCAAGCTTCATCCCGGCGAAGACCCCGTGAAGGCCATTCAGCGGGAACTGGCCGAGGAGACCGGCTACAGGGCGTCTCGCTGGGCGCGTCTGGGGGAGATGCACCCGGTGATCGGTTACTCCACCGAGGTGATCCATCTCTTTCTTGCCGAGGACCTCACGCCGGGCCCGACCGCCAGAGAGCCGGGTGAGTGTCTCGAGATCGAACTGATCGAGCCCCGGGATTTCTTCGATCTGATCCGGCGGGGGCAGGTGACCGACAGCAAGACACTCTCATGTGCGATCTGGCTCGATCGCTACCTTCGCGGAGAGTGGTCGGTGGAGTGGCTCGCCGACTAGAATAAAATGGCGCGCAACGGAAGCGTGGCAGAGCGGTTGAATGCACCGGTCTTGAAAACCGGCGAGGGGGCAACCCCTTCGTGAGTTCGAATCTCACCGCTTCCGCCAATCAAGGCTGGCAATCAAGCGCGCTTGCGCGATGGTCTTTGCCCAGCGCAAGCAAGGGGCTTTGATTTTTCAACACAGCACCCTGATCCGCCCGGTCGATTTTCTGCAAGTGGCCAGCAGCATCAAGAGCTGAGGGTGACCTCAGCCACCCCACAGCAACTGCCCAAGGTAGCGTCGCGGCAACAAGGTGAACAAGCCGGTGACCACACAGGCAAGGATGTAGGTGGATTGCATCGTCCA
>CAYYDO010000284.1:0-1922 GCA_964470595.1 uncultured Burkholderiaceae bacterium
AGATTGTCACCGGGTTGCGCCTCGAATTCCTTTCCCGCCGGACAGATATCCGGGTGCGGCAAAACCTTGATACGCGTCATCGATACTCTCCAGAGGCGGTCAGATCCGGGTGGATGCGTCATCGAGCAGACCAGCAACAGGCCGGCCAGCCAACGCCCGCTGTACCGCACGATCCATCCTGCGCGCTGCGAAATCCTCGGTCATCGCGGCCAGACGCTGGGTTCGGTCGCGAAGTTCGTCGACGCGTGAACCGCCACAACTGCTGCGCAGCAGATTCATCGCATCGTCGATCGCCGATCTCTCCGCGGGATCGAGAAGATCGGCATCCTCGGCGAGTGCCGAATGAATCGCCTCGAGCATGCGCTGGGCGTCGACCTGAGCCTCCCGCAGTGCGCGTTGTTCCATGTCCTCACGCGCCGAGGAGAACCCGTCACGAAGCATGTCGGCGATCTGATCATCCGTGAGCCCATAGGATGGCTTTACTGTGACTGCCGCCTGAACCCCGCTGCTCTGCTCACGTGCGGTTACCGACAACAAGCCGTCAGCATCGACCTGAAAACTCACTTGAATTCGCGCTGCACCGGCCACCATCGGCGGGATGCCACGCAGTTCGAATCGGGCCAGCGATCTGCACTGGCTGACCAGTTCTCTCTCTCCTTGCACCACATGAACCGACATCGCTGTCTGTCCGTCACGAAAGGTGGTGAACTCCTGAGCGCGTGCCACTGGAATGGATGTATTCCTGGGGATGATCCGCTCGACGAGCCCACCCATGGTCTCGAGGCCAAGTGACAGGGGAAGCACATCGAGCAACAACCAGTCCTCGCCATCCGGCCGGTTTCCCGCAAGAAGGTTGGCCTGCAGGGCTGCACCCACCGCCACGACCTCGTCGGGGTCGATGTCGATTCTGGGCTCGGAGCCGAAGAATCCGGCAACACGGCGCCGGACACAGGGCATACGCGTACTCCCGCCGACCAGCACCACGCCCATCAGGTCGGGGCCATTGAGGGCGGCATCCTTCATGACCTGGTGACATACCTCGAGGGTCCGATCCACGAGATGTGCGGTCACCTGATCGAAGCCCGTCCGGGTGATCCGTACCTCGTGCCGACTGCCATCGCTCGCTGTCCAGGCATCAGCAACCGGGACGTCGGCATCGGCGACATCGGTCAACTGTTCCTTGAGCCGTCTGGCCAGACGGGTAAGACTTCGCTTGTCAGTGGGAGAAAGCCCGACGTAACCCGAGGCGATACCCCAGGCGTCGAGCCAGTGCTCCGCGAGGGCATGATCGAAGTCGTCGCCACCAAGCATGGCGTCGCCACCGGTGGCCACCACCTCGAAGACCCCGCGGGAGAGGCGCAGGATGGAAATGTCGAAGGTGCCGCCACCGAGGTCGTAGATGGCATAGAGTCCCTCGCTTCCGGAATCGAGCCCATAGGCCAGCGCGGCGGCGGTCGGCTCGTTGATCAGTCGCAACACCTGAAGGCCGGCCAGCTTTGCCGCATCCTTGGTGGCCTGACGCTGCGCGTCGTTGAAGTACGCGGGAACCGTGATTACGGCACCCGCCAGCTCGTCGGATGCGCCCAGACCAAAATGCTGCTCCGCACGCCGACGCAACACCGAGAGGATTTCAGCCGAGACCTCGACCGGTGTCACCGCACCGGCCGCTGTGCGGATACGGACCATACCGGTCTTTCCGTCTTCCGACTCGAGGTGATAAGGCGTGTGCTGACAGGCGCCATCCTCGATACCGCGTCCCATCAGTCGCTTGACCGAGACAATGGTGTTCGACGGATCCTGGGCCGAGAAATCGGCGGCAGACTGGCCGACTGCGAGGACGCCATGGGGCCCGTAACGCACCACGGAGGGCAGGAGTTTCCCGCCCGCCTCATCAGCAAGCACCTCGGCACTTCCGCTACGTA
>CAYYDO010000285.1:0-1863 GCA_964470595.1 uncultured Burkholderiaceae bacterium
GCCGATGGTGATTCAGGAAGCCTTTGGGTGCGACAGGCCGTTGGTGGTTTCGGACATCGGAGGGATGAAGGAAAAGGTAAGGGATGGGTGCGACGGCGTGCATGCGTCGGTGGGCAACGCCCTGCAGTGGAAGGCCGCCCTGACGAGTGCCGCCACCAGCACCCAGAACTATGACGCACTGGTTGCCGGCATCGCTCGCCCCGAATGCCATCGCATCACCGCCAGGCGTCACTGCGATCTGATGGCCAAGGCGGGACAGTCATGAAAGTTCATCTGTACGGCACGTCGCCTTACCTGCCCGATGCGGCCTATCTGAGCGCCGATGAGTTGAGCCATCAATCCGGCGGGAACACTGGCAATCTGATGTTCTGCCACGCCATCGCCCGGATGACAGGCGCTGGCCCGGAATCCATTCCATGGGGTGGATCGTTGGACGGCCTGGACCCCTTGGCCGATCTGCTGGTGCTGCCGCTTGCAAATCAGCTCGGGGCGCATGTCGACCTCGGCGCGCTGGCTGAAAAGATGATGCAGCCCAAGATCCCGATGGTGGGTCTGGGTCTGGGTGCGCAAGGGCCGATGGGCGGCGTCGATGCCGCGGCGATACCGCCAGGCACCTGGAAATGGCTGCGGGTGGTCCTGGAGCGATCTGTTGGCGGCAAACCAAACGTCGCGCTACGCGGAGAGGAAACGCTGCGGATCATTGAGGCACAAGGTCTGGCCGAGGGCTGCGTCGTCACGGGATGCCCTTCGAACTTTCTCCATCCCTCCGACACCTTGGGGCGAGAGATATCACGCCGACGCGCCAATTCGGTCAAGCGGATTGCGGTGCCGGCAGGAAACCCCTTTCTTTCGCAGCACAGCTTGCTGGAGCAGAGCTTGAGGGGCCTCGTCGAATCGACAAATGGCACCTACGTCTGCCAGCATCCGATCGACATGCTCCGACTGGCCAAGCTTGAATACAACACCATCGAGCGCTCCATATTCACCAGATACCGGTCTTACATTCACCCTGAACTTGACGACGATGACTTTCTAGGTTGGTTCCGTTCGCACGCCCATGCATACGCCAGCGTACCCGAGTGGATTGCCGCCATGGCACGTCACGATATGGTCATTGGAACCCGCATTCACGGCGTCATGGCGGGTATTCAAGCCGGGGTTCCATCCGTATGCCTGTGCATTGATTCCCGAACCAAGGAACTCTGTCAGACGATGGCGATCCCGCATGCTGATGCGAACGACTACCGCGATGGCATCAGCATCGATGCCATTCAGGAAATCCTGGACGGCTGGGATGGGCGGCAATACGACGACAACCGCCAAGCACTGGGCCACCGACTGGCCGGCTTCCTGCGCGACAACCGGATAGAGCCTCGCGGGGCCTTGCAGACCTTGCTCCGCACGCGGGTTTCCGGCCCGGACCGGGAGGCTTCGACGGCGCTTCAGGGCGCGCATCAGCCTTCGACGACCTCGTCTGCGGGGCGCTACCACGGCATCTTCTGTGCCGCCGCTTCGGCTGTGAATGTGGTGAACCCCAGCGTACTCTCCTTCGGGTGCGCCGATGGTTACGAACTGAACGACCTGGCCAACCGACACTTTCATCATGGCCGGGTTGTGGGCTGCGATATTGATCTCGACGCACAGCGCATTGCCAATACATGCAACGTCCAGCCCGCGCGGGTGAAGATCATTGGCGCTGACCTGGGGCTCCTGGCTGCACAAGGCCCCTACGACGTCATCGTGGCCATGGCAGTTCTGTGCCGATGGCCTGAGACGCGGTCCATGGAAGATATCTCTGAATACTACCCCTTCAGCCGGTTCGAGGAACAGATCGCGCGATTGATCGGCATGCTGACACCCGGT
>CAYYDO010000286.1:0-1856 GCA_964470595.1 uncultured Burkholderiaceae bacterium
CATCAGCCCCAGACTCCCGTCGAGCCGCTGCGCAAGGCGCTTGCTGCCGATCGTGAACGTTTGTCGTCAGCGCGCAGCCTGGACCTTGTCGGTGCTGCCGCTCGCATCGACCGGATCATTCTCGATGTCGACATCCTTCCATCGATTGCGACCACGCAGCCGCTGCGCACCGCCTCGGCTGCAGCGCCGCCGGTGTCCGATCCATCTGCGACAGTCTGGCAGCGCATGCTCTCCGGGATCGAGACCAGGATTCTTCAGGTGGTACGTGTCACGCGGCTCGACCATGCGGACAGCGGATTGCTCTCGCCATCCGAGGCCGTGCTCGTGGCCGAGCGCCTGCGGGTGCGCCTGCTCTCGGCGCGTATGGCATTGCTTGCCCGGCAGGACGGCATCCTCGTTCAGGATGTGGCAGTCGCCAGAGCGATTCTCGAACGCGCCTTCGACAAGACTGATCCGCGTGTGCAGGAGCATCTTGCAGCGATGGATGCGCTTGCGGCTCTGGGAGGCAGGCTGCGCGTCTCTTCCACCTTGCAGGCGGCGTCGGCCATCGCTGATATGCGTCAGAAGGTATCGTCCGAAAGCAGGCCATGAAAAATCTTTCCGCGCTATTGCTGGTGGTGGCAGCGGCAGTGGGTCTGGCCATGGTTCTGGAGCAGTCATGGGGCACGCTCACGCTATGGTGGCCGCCCTATCGGATCGACATGTCGCTTCAGGCCGCACTGCTGGGTCTGCTTCTGGCAATTGCCATCAGCCTGCTGCTCGGCCAGTTGCTTGCAGCCGTCCTGGGTTTGCCGGCCCGGGTAAGGCGGTTTCGGCGTCGCCGACGTCAGGCGATGCGACTGCAGACGCTGTCGGATCTCGTGGTCGATTTTCTGGAGGGACGTTTCGCGCGGGCGGTCAAGGCGGCTCGGGGGATGCGGGACGATCGGGAGTTCATGCAGGATGTTCCGGCGGCATCGGCTGCCGTCATTGCCATTGGCGCCAGTGCGGCGCACCGGCTTCGGGATACCAGGCTGCGTGATGCCTGGGTCGAGGACCTCGCCGCGGAGTCGGGCCAGCATCGGATCCGCTCGCGTGGACTGGCAGCGCTTCTCGAGGCCGAGTTCGCTCTTGATGACCGTCAGGGTCGCAGGGCACTGTCCGCACTTGCTCCGCTGACAGCAGGCGCCCGTCGCCACGTGCATACCCTGCGGCTTGCCTTGCGCGCCCATCAGCAGGCCGGCGACTGGGATGAGGTCCTCCGGCTGACCCGCCTGCTCGAAAACCGCAAGGCGATCGCCACTCATCTTGCTCTGACGCTCAAGCGCCAGGTGGCGGCTGCCTGGATCGATCTGTCTCGCCACGAGGAGGCAGCGGCGCTGGTCGCCGACACGCTGCGCAAGGAGTGGGATCCGGGTCTGGCGATGCTGTATGGGCGCTGTCTGGGTCAGCCGCGCGAGCAACTGGCCCAACTCGAGCTGTGGCTGGCTCGGCATCCGCAGGATCCGGAATTGAACTGGGCGCTGGGACGCGTGTGTCAGAGGCAGCGGCTATGGGGAAAAGCCCGCATGCATCTCGAGGCATCGCTGCGGATCAAGCCCATGGTGCCCACACATCTTGCTCTTGCAGAGATCGCGGAATCGCTGGCAGAAAAAGAAACCGCCGCGCTTCACTGGAAGGCGGCGGCTCAGATGGTGCGCTGACGTCAGCCTGCTGCGACTGGCAGGATCGGCACGATCAGCAGTGCCACGATATTGATGATCTTGATCAGCGGGTTGACTGCAGGGCCTGCGGTGTCCTTGTAGGGGTCGCCGACGGTGTCGCCGGTGACAGCCGCCTTGTGGGCATCCGACCCCTTGCCACCGTGATGCCCATCC
>CAYYDO010000287.1:0-719 GCA_964470595.1 uncultured Burkholderiaceae bacterium
GTGGTCACCCCCATGGTGATGGCCACCGCCAGCGCGTCGATGCGGTGGACCGCCCCCTTGCGACCGAGGATCTGACCACCCAGCAGCCGCTTGCTGCCCGCCTCATAGACCAGCTTGACGTGAATGTCTGACTGACCCGGGCAGTAGTTGGTGTGGCACTTGTCCTTGATCACCACTGTGCGATAGTCGATGCCCATCGCCTTGGCTTCCTGCTCGGAGAGGCCGGTACGGCCCGCCTCCAGCCCCAGCACCTTGAGCGCGGCAGAGCCGAGGGTGCCCGGGAACTCCTGCTCGGCACCCGCTGACTCAACGAAGAATGCTCGGCACCCGCCAGGTTCTCGCCTACCATGCGCCCCAGCTTGTTGGCGATGGTGGCGAGCGGTACATAGACCTGCTGCTGCTTCACGCTGTGCCAGACGCTGGCACAGTCACCGGCCGACCAGACGTTGGCCAGCGAGCTGCGTCCCTGACGATCCACCTTGATGGCGCCGTTACCGAGCCGCTCGATGCAGGTATCGGCCAGAAACTCGGTGTTGGGCTTGACCCCGGTGCAGACCACCACGATATCGGCCTCGTACTCGCCATGGCTGGTGCGCACGCCGGTCACCCGACCATCCCCCAGCAGTGCTTCAACTCGCTCAGCCAGATGAAGAGAGACCCCCTGCTCGCGCAGTTCGGTTTCGATGTGCTGGGTGATCTCGCCATCAAACGCGTCGGGG
>CAYYDO010000287.1:729-1801 GCA_964470595.1 uncultured Burkholderiaceae bacterium
CGCCAGCTCGATCAGACGCACCTCCTTGCCCTGATGGACCAGCGCCTCGACCACTTCCAGCCCGATAAAGCCGGAACCAATCACCACGGCGCGGCGATTATTCTTGTCTTGCACCGCAGCTTTGAGCGCCAGCCCGTCGGCCATCCGGCGCAGACCGAATACCCCTTGCTGCTGCAGACCGGGGATGGGGGGCATCACTTCGCGGGCACCGGTGGCAATCATCAGCCGATCGTAGCGATCGGTGAAGGTGTCGCCGTTGTGCTCCACCTGCAGGGTCTGGGCAGTTGCGTCAACGCTCAGCACCCGATGGCCAATCTTGACCTCGATCCCCTTGGCGGAGAACTGCTCGGGGGTGAACTCGGCCATGTAGCCGGGCTCCTGAAACTCGTCGCCGACGAAATAAGGCAGGCCGCAAGCACCGAAAGAGATCACCTCGGAGGCCTCATACACCACGATGTCGGCATCTTTGGCCAGACGGCGCGCCTTGGCCGCCGCACTCATACCAGCGGCTTCACCACCGATGATCAGAATTCTCATAGTTTTTCCTCTCAATGGCGCAGGGAGGGCATGCCCTCCCTGCGGTCTATGACGGGAAAGGGTCACCCCTTTCCACGGGCAGATCAACCGACAGCAAATCAGACGGTGGACTCTTCGCCGTCCAGACTCACTTCGTGATCGCTGTTGAACACATGCATGTCGGTCTCGCCCATCAGGCGGCTGGTGACCGTCCCTGCGGTGATGGAGCCGGAGACGTTAAGCGCGGTACGGCCCATGTCGATCAGCGGCTCGATGGAGATGAGCAGACCGGCCAGCGCCACCGGGAAGTCCAGCGCGGAGAGCACGATCAGCGCGGCAAAGGTGGCGCCACCGCCAATGCCGGCCACCCCGAAGGAGCTGACGGTGATGATGGCGATCAGGGTCATGATAAAACCGGGATCCATCGGGTTGACCCCGACGGTCGGGGCAATCATCACGGCCAGCATGGCTGGATAGATACCGGCGCAGCCGTTCTGGCCGATGGTGGAACCGAAGGAGGCGGCGAAGTTGGCGATCCCCTCAGGAATACCCAGCG
>CAYYDO010000288.1:0-1700 GCA_964470595.1 uncultured Burkholderiaceae bacterium
GGGCCGCTGGAATACGCTGCTGACAGCCCTGCAGCAGTTCAAGGACGATGTCGACAAGAACCAGCCGATGTGGCGCGTGCTGCCCGAGTTCTGTGCCAAGCATCCGCGCTACGAGAGGGTGGGTCTGGCGGACCTGTGCCAGCAGTTGCACGACATGTACAAGGCCGTTTTCAACGCTCCGCCCACCACCGAGATGTATCTCTCCAACATGAATCCGGCGATGAAGCCCGGCGATGCCTTTGCCTGCCTGGCCCGACGCCGCACCGAGCGGGTGCCGATCGACGAACTCGAAGGCCGCATCACCACCAGCCTGCTCACGCCCTATCCGCCGGGGATTCCTCTGCTGATCCCGGGTGAGCGTTTCAATCGCACGATCATCCAGTACCTGCAGTTTGCCCGTCGCTTCAACGAGCGCTTTCCTGGTTTCGAAGCCGACATCCATGGCCTGGTGCAGCAGGAAGTCGACGGCCGCATGGAGTACTTCGTCGACTGTGTTCCCGCCTGAGGCCGGGCTTCAGATCTCTCCCACCAGGGCCTGTGCAAAGGCGCGGGCATCGAAGGGCTGCAGGTCTTCGATGGCCTCGCCGACCCCGATGTAGCGCACGGGAATGGGCCGCTGCATGGCGATGGCCAGCAGTACGCCCCCCTTGGCGGTGCCATCGAGTTTGGTCACCACCAGGCCGGTAAGCCCCAGCGCGTCGTCAAAGGCCTTGACCTGCGTCACCGCATTCTGTCCGGTGCCGCCATCGATCACCAGCCACACCTCGTGCGGGGCCTGCGGCATGGCCTTGGCCATGACCCGCTTGACCTTCTTGAGTTCTTCCATCAGATGCAGCTGTGTTGGCAGGCGTCCCGCAGTATCGACCAGCACGATATCCATGCCGCGGGCAAGACCAGCACTGACCGAATCGAAGGCCACTGCTGCAGGGTCGCCCTGGGTCTGTGAAATCACCGGCACATCATTGCGCTCACCCCAGACGATCAGTTGCTCGCGGGCTGCGGCGCGGAAGGTGTCACCTGCCCCGAGAAGAATCCTGCGCCCCTCGGATTTCCAGGCATGCGCCAGCTTGCCGATCGATGTGGTCTTGCCGGCCCCGTTCACGCCGGCCACCATGACCACGCGCATTCCCTCCTCCTGCCCTCCTGTTGCGGCCTGTGGGGCAATCGGTGCGAGAGCGGTCTCGATGCACTCGGCGACCAGGCGCTGCAGTTCGGCCGGATCGGTCTCGTTGTCGAACTTGCGCGCCTTCACCTCCTGTCGCAGCCGGGCGATGATTTGCGCGGTGGCCTGCGTGCCGGCATCTGCCGTCAGCAGTGCGGTCTCGACATCATCGAACCAGGCGTCGTCGAGCCGACGACCCGAGAACAGGGCCCCCAGTTGTGCTCTCGTTTTGGCGAGGCCCTGTTTGAGCCGGCCGATGCCGAGTCGATCGAGGGTCCGGCCTAACCCTAGGAAACCAATCATCTGATGTATGGTCTGTGATTGACGGCAAGGCGGGGCCATCTGCCCGCGTCCTGTCCGGAGTCACCGCTCTGAAGTTCCTGATGTCCAGATTCTAAAGGCCCTGCCCCGATGTTCCGATTTCGTCTCGTCATCCCGGTTGTTGCCCTGGTGCTGTTGCAGTCGCTGCCTGCCCTCAGCCCTGCCGCACGCGCCGACGCGGCGCGTCCGCCGCTCGGTCAGGCCCTGCCCAACGGCT
>CAYYDO010000289.1:0-1684 GCA_964470595.1 uncultured Burkholderiaceae bacterium
TCAAGACAGTCAAGACCTCCATCAAGCGTCTCAAGGACATGGAAGCGCTGTCCGCCGAAGGTGGCCTCGAGCGCATGAGCAAGAAGGAAGCCCTGTCGTTCGGGCGCGAACTTGAAAAGCTCAACAAGACACTCGGCGGCATCAAGGACATGGCCGGTCTGCCCGATGCGCTTTTCGTGGTCGATGTCGGCTATCACAAGATTGCTGTCCAGGAAGCCAACAAGCTGGGTATTCCGGTGGTTGCGGTGGTCGACACCAACCACTCTCCCGAGGGTGTCGATTACGTCATTCCGGGCAACGATGACGCCAGCCGCGCGGTGCGCCTGTATGCACGCGCTGCAGCCGATGCCATCCTCGATGGCCGCGCCAATGCGGTGGCCGATGTGGTCGCCGCCATCCGTGGCGAGGGCGACGAATTCGTCGAAGTCCAGGAAGCCAGCTGATGCGTTCGCACTAAGGTCACAGAGGGGCCGTGTGCCCCTCGTTTTTTATACGGCAACACACAAGGAGAAATACGATGGCGGACATCACCGCAGCGATGGTCAAGGAACTCCGTGAGAAGACGGACGCCCCCATGATGGAATGCAAGAAAGCCCTCTCCGAGGCCGATGGCGATATGGCCAAGGCCGAAGAGATCCTGCGCGTCAAGCTGGGCAGCAAGGCGAGCAAGGCCGCGTCGCGGGTCACCGCCGAGGGCATCGTGGCCATCGCCATCCAGGGCGACCGCGCGGCCATGGCCGAGGTCAACTGCGAAACCGATTTCGTGGCCAAGAACGACGATTTCCTGGCGTTTGCCGCCGACATCGCCGGGCTGGTCTGCAGTGGTGCTGCCACCGATGTCGCCTCGCTGGGCGCTGTCGCGCTCTCGGGCTCCACCGTCGATGCAGTGCGCACGGCGCTGGTGGGCAAGATCGGCGAAAACATCTCGGTGCGCCGCTTCGTCGCGGTGCAGGCCAAGGGCAAGCTGTTCTCCTATGTGCACGGTGGCGCCAGGATTGGCGTGCTGGTCGATCTCGTCGGCGGCGATGACGCCCTCGGTCGCGATATCGCCATGCACATCGCAGCCTCCAAGCCCAAGTCGCTCGATTCCAGCGGTGTCGATCCCGCGCTGATCGAGACCGAGCGTCGCATCGCCACCGAGAAAGCCGCCGAGTCGGGCAAGCCGGCCGACATCGTGGCCAAGATGGTCGAAGGCACGGTGCAGAAATTCCTCAAGGAAGTCACCCTGCTGGGTCAGGTCTTCGTCAAGGCCGAAGATGGCAAGCAGACCATCGAGCAGCTGCTCAAGGCCCGTGGTGCCTCGATTGCCTCTTTCACCCTGTATGTGGTGGGCGAGGGCATCGAGAAGAAAGCCAACGACTTCGCCGCCGAGGTAGCAGCCCAGGCGGCTGCCGCACGCGCCGCCTGATATCCTCTGCCCATGGTCACCAAGCGCGTAGTGCTCAAGCGCTCGGGAGAGGCCCTGATGGGGACCGATCCCTACGGCATCAACGCACAGACCATCGATGGCATCGTTGCCGAGATCGCCCAGGTCACGCGGATGGGCGTGGAAGTCGCCGTGGTCATCGGCGGCGGCAACATCTTTCGCGGGGTCGCCCCGGGCGCCGCCGGCATGGACCGCGCCACCGCCGACTACATGGGCATGATCGCCACGGTCATGAATGCGCTCGCCCTGCAGGATGCC
>CAYYDO010000290.1:0-1645 GCA_964470595.1 uncultured Burkholderiaceae bacterium
GTTGCATGGCGAGGACATGCTGGGGATGGGAGGAAAGCCCCGGATAGAACACGCGACTGACCGAGGGGTGGGCTTCCAACCACGATGCCAGCTCCAGGGCCGAAACCGAATGAGCCTTCATGCGCAGATCGAGAGTTTCCAACCCCTTGTGAAGGACCCAGGCATTGAACGGTGCAAGCGACGGGCCGCAGGTGCGCACAATCTGATAGATCGGCTCAATCAGGGCTGCCGAGCCGGCCACTGCCCCGCCAAGCACCCGACCCTGACCGTCGATGTACTTGGTGGCCGAGTGCAACACCAGATCGGCACCCAGAGCCAGGGGCTGCTGCAGTGCCGGGGTGCAAAAGCAATTGTCGACCACCAGAGGAATACCGTGCTTGCGTGCAATGGCACCAATGGCGGCGATATCTGCGATTTCGGTCAGTGGATTGGATGGCGTCTCAAGATAGAGCAGACGCGTCTGCGGCCGAATGGCGGCTTCCCAGGCGGCCGGATCGACAAGAGGCACATATGTCGTCGGCACCCCGAACTTCGACATGACATTTTCGAAGAGCCGTACCGTGGCACCGAACAGACTCGGCGTCGAAACGATGTGATCGCCCGCCTTGAGCAGACCGAGACAGGTCGAGAGTATGGCTGCCATACCCGAACTCGTGGCCACGCAGCGTTCCGCATTTTCCAGAGAGGCAAGCCGCTCCTCGAACATCTGCACCGATGGATTGGTGAAGCGCGAGTACACCACCCCGGCCTCCTTGTTCTGGAAGCGACGGGCCGCCTGCTCGGCATCATCGAACACGAAACTGGAGGTCAGATACATGGCCTCGGAGTGCTCGCCGTATTGGGAGCGCACCGTTCCGGAGCGGACAGCCCGGGTGGCGAACCGCAGGTCGCGGCGTCGGGAGGATTTGGGAGTCTTGTCAGTCGTCATGATTCAGGTTGAGCGCCAGTTGCCGCCGGGTGGCCTCGGAGCCCCCCTGCAGGCGTGAGGATTCGAGAATATCGAGAAGCTTGTCGGTCACATCGCCGGTGACATAACGGCCGTCAAAACAGGAGGCCTCGAGATCAGCAAGGTCCGGATTCAGCCCGAGTACATCTGATTTCATGGACTCGATGTCCTGATAGATCAGAGCATCGGCACCGATTGCACGACAGATCTCGTCATCGCTGCGGCCGAAAGCAATCAGCTCACCCCGAGTAGGCATATCAATGCCGTAGACATTGGGATAGCGGACTGGTGGTGCGGCCGAGGCAAAAATCACCCGACGCGCACCAGAGTCGCGCGCCATCTGAACGATCTCCTGGCTGGTCGTGCCGCGCACGATGGAGTCGTCGACGATCACCACGCTCTTTCCCCGCACCAGGTCGGCGATGAGGTTGAGCTTCACCCGCACGTTGAAGTCCCGGATGAACTGGGAGGGCTGCAGGAAGCTTCGGCCCACGTAGTGGTTGCGCACGAAGGCCATCTCGAAGGGGATGCCGCTCTGGAGCGAATACCCCAGCGCGGCGCAGTTGCCCGAGTCGGGCACCGGGACGATCACGTGCCAACTGCAGTCGTCGTCGACGTCGGGCGGCTCCTACACGAACCGCGGTTCGGCCGGTGCGGCCATCTCGGCCGTCGGGGCTCAGTGGATCACCGCCACCGGGC
>CAYYDO010000291.1:0-1621 GCA_964470595.1 uncultured Burkholderiaceae bacterium
TCCGACAAGCTGGCGGCGGCACAGGTACTGGGCACACGCATGTCCGGTCTGGTGCTCGATATGGCCCAGAAGGCCGGTGTCGATGGCCGGTTGTTCGGTTCGGTCACCAATTTCGATATCGCCGAGGCCCTCAAGGCCAAGGGGGTCGAGGTGGCGAAGGCATGCGTGCGTCTGCCCAATGGCCCCCTGAAAACAGTCGGTGATCATGCCGTTCAGGTGGCGCCTCACACCGATGTCGTTGTGGACATCACTGTCCGGGTGGTTGGCGAAACCGCCTGACGCGCAGGGCACAGGGGCCGGGGGCGAGGCGGGTCGCAGCGAGCGCTCTCTCGCGCATGACTATGGACACACTTGCGCTTCGCGTCCCTCCCCACTCCACCGAGGCCGAGGCAGCCATCCTCGGCGGACTCCTGCTGGACAATTCGGCGTGGGACAAGATCGGTGACCTTGTTCGCGTTGCCGATTTCTACAGAGCCGATCACCGGCTGATTTTCGAGAGTATTTCCCGTCTGGTGGATGCGGGTCGTCCCGCCGATGTCGTGACGGTGTTCGAGGCGCTTCAGGGAATTGGCAGGGCCGATGACGCGGGTGGTCTTGCCTATCTGAACACCCTGGCCCAGGAGACACCATCCGCAGCCAATATCCGGCGCTATGCCGAGATCGTTCGCGATCGTTCCATCCTTCGGCAACTGGTCAGCGTCAGCGACGATATCGCGACCACCGCGCTCAACCCGGCAGGAAGGGAAACCCGACAGATCCTCGATGAGGCCGAGAGCCGGATCTTCCAGATCGGGGAGCAGGGATCACGCGCATCAGTCGGTTTTCAGGATTTTCAGCATGTGCTTGCCCGTGTGGTCGAGCGTGTCGACGACCTTTATCGCAACCCCAATCCCTCGGATGTCACAGGCGTGCCCTCGGGGTTCATCGACCTCGATCAGAAGACCGCCGGCATGCACGCGGGCGATCTTCTTATCGTGGCCGGCCGACCCAGCATGGGCAAGACATCCCTGGCGCTCAATGTGGCCGAACATGTGGCGATTCACGAGGGTTTGCCTGTGGCGGTCTTCAGCATGGAGATGGGGGCCGAGCAGCTGGCCATGCGCATTTTGTGCTCGGTGGGCAGGCTCGATGCCCAGCGCATCCGTACCGGGAAACTCTCCGAGGATGACTGGAGTCGTCTGACACTGGCAATGAATCGCATGAAGGAGGCGCAGATTCACATCGATGAGACGCCGGGTCTGAATCCCCTTGAGTTGCGATCGAGGGCCCGGAGGCTTTCCCGGCACTACAGCAAGCTCGGACTGATCGTTGTCGATTACCTTCAGCTGATGAGCGCCTCGAGCAGCGGAGAGAACCGCACCACCGAGATTTCCGAGATCACCCGCTCGCTCAAGGGACTCGCCAAGGAACTGGGTTGTCCAGTGCTTGCATTGTCCCAGCTCAACCGGACCGTGGAGCAGCGTACGGACAAGCGTCCGGTCATGAGTGACTTGCGTGAGTCGGGTGCCATCGAGCAGGACGCCGATGTCATTCTCTTTATCTACCGGGACGAGGTGTACCGGCCGGATACCCCGGACAAGGGGATTGCCGAAATCATTATTGCCAAGCAGCGTAATGGTCC
>CAYYDO010000292.1:0-1607 GCA_964470595.1 uncultured Burkholderiaceae bacterium
CAAACTCATACCTATTGTTTGAAGGGCTTGCATGGATTAATTGCGTTTTAACGTCTGATGAGCAGGCCGCCTTTCCTGAAACACCATGAAAGGCCTTGAAATCAGGAAAAAATCAATAAAGCCTCGTACTTGTGTGGCTTCATTGTTTCTCCACGTTGCGTGAATTTCTGCGAGCAGCCATCTGGCCGGGAGTGACCGTCGACGACTCGATTTCGACACCGCCGGGGGCAAGCAGCAGATTCATTGCGGCTTCACTTTCTCCTGCAGCCAAACCTTGATGAGCGACTGATACGGCACGTCACGGGCGTTGGCCGCAGCCTTGATCGAGTCGAGCAGGTGCTGCGGCAGGCGCAGCGAGATCGTCTTTGTCGAGGGTTTCAGGTTCGGCAGCACCGCACGCTGAGCCTTCGCCCAGTCCAGGTATTCCGTCGAGTCTATGCCCTTGGCTTCCCAGAAGGCGCGCTCTTGCGCCTCGGTCTTGAACCTGGGCAGCGGTCTAGTCTGCTTGCTCATAGATGTTCCTTTCCTTTTGGTGCATGTCGCGCGCCGAGATCACGCGAATCAGCGTGTCGTCTTCGCGCAGGGTGAATGTGATGTGCAGTCTGCGCCCATGGTGGGTCTTTCCGAGGGCGTGATACCGCAATTCCTGACCGCCATGCCGGATATCTTCCAGCAGCAGCAACGGCTGGTTGAAAAACACCTCTTCAGCCTCGGCCTGCGCCACGCCGTGCTTCTCGTTCTTGCGGGCGTTACCGTCGTCCCAGTCGAAGCCGATGATGGCTGCTAGATCGATCATATTTGTATATTATCATAATATACACAAACGTGCAGCCCCGTGTAATCATCAATGACATGAACCCCATCCTTGATCTGAAACAGCACCGCATACTCGTCACCCAGGCGGGCGACTTCATGGGCCCGGCACTCTGTGAAGTGCTCGCGCAGCATGGTGCGCATGTCATTGCAGATCATCGTGTACCGCGTACGCCCGAACTGGCGGCCGCAGTCGTGGCCGATGCCGGCTCCATTGATGCGATGGTGATCAATCTTGCAATGCCTGCGCCCTCTACACGGCTTGCCGATGTCGATGATGCCGAATGGCGCGAGGTCTTCGAGGTGATGGTCGATCCGCTGCCCCGACTGGTGCGGGCTGCAGTGCAGGGCATGCGCGACCGTGGGGCTGGCCGTATCGTGGTGATGGGTAGCGCCTCGGCCTTGCGGGGCATGAAGAGGGCATCGAGCTACAGTGCGGCGCGCGGCGCACAACTGGCCTATGTGCAGGCGGCAGGTGTCGAGCTTGCCTCGGAAAACATTCGGATCAATGCCATCGCACAGAATTTTGTCGACAACCCGACCTACTTCCCGCCGCAGGTGCAGGCCGATCCGCGTTTTCAGGAGCGTCTTGCGCGTGAGGTGCCGCTGGGGCGACTGGTCAGTGCAGAGGAGAGCGCAAGTCTTGCCGCCTATCTGTGTAGCCCGCTGGCAGACTGTTTCGTGGGCCAGGTCTTTCCCCTTGCCGGGGGCTGGGCAAGCCGCTAGGCGCTAAAGCACGTGCAAGCGCCGCTGCACAGCGGCGATGTCGCCCGCCACCAGCGAGGGCATCTCGC
>CAYYDO010000293.1:0-1579 GCA_964470595.1 uncultured Burkholderiaceae bacterium
TTCACGCGTGGGCACCATCTCTCCCTTCTCGCTGCTGTGTCTCCTACCCCTGTCGGGCCGACTGCGCCGCGCGCGCTGACATTCGACCCGCCCCCGGCGACAGGCCTGCGCCGCAATCCAATCCAAGGCCGCACCCCATTCGAAAACGCCCCCGTTGCCCCTGTCGCAGCGGCATGAAAGGACCGTCACCATGACCGACCGTTTGATTATTTTTGACCCCACCTTGCGCGATGGCGAGCAGAGCCCCGGCGCATCAATGACCAAGGATGAAAAGCTTCGCATCGCCAGGCAACTGGAGCGGCTGCGTGTGGATGTCATCGAGGCCGGGTTTGCCGCAGCCAGCCCCGGTGACTTTGAAGCAATCCGGAGCATTGCGGAATCCATCAAGGACAGCACGGTCTGCTCCCTGGCACGTGTTTCCGAAAAGGATATCCGCGCAGCGGGTGAGGCGATCAGCCCTGCAGCGCGCGGCCGGATTCATACCTTTATGGCGACCAGCCCGATCCACATGGAGAAAAAACTCCGCATGACGCCCGATCAGGTGGTCGAGGCCGCGGTGGCCGGCGTGAAGATGGCATTGAGCTACACCTCGGACGTCGAATTTTCCGCGGAGGATGCCGTGCGCAGCGACATCGATTTTCTGGTCCGCGTGTTCGGCGAGGTGATCAAGGCCGGCGCCACCACCATCAATGTGCCGGATACCGTGGGCTACAGTGTCCCCGGGGTGTGGGGCGAGCGGTTCAGGCAGTTGATCGAGCGTACGCCCGGCTCGGATCGCGTGATCTGGTCCACTCACTGCCACAACGATCTGGGTATGGCGGTGGCCAACTCGCTTTCCGCCGTTCTCAATGGCGCCCGTCAGGTCGAGTGCACCATCAACGGTCTCGGTGAGCGCGCTGGCAATGCCAGCCTCGAGGAAATCGTGATGGCAGTGAAGGTGCGCAAGGATATCTTTCACTGCGACTCCAGGATCGACACCACTCAGATTGTCAGCGCCTCGCGTCTGGTGTCGCAGATTACCGGCTACCCCGTCCAACCCAACAAGGCTGTGGTGGGCGCCAATGCCTTCGCCCACGAATCCGGGATCCATCAGGATGGGGTGCTCAAGCACCGTGAGACATACGAGATCATGCGTGCCGAGGACGTGGGCTGGCACGCCAACAAGATCGTGCTGGGCAAGCTGTCGGGCCGCAACGCCTTCAAGCAGCGCGTGCAGGAGCTGGGCATCCCGGTGGACGGCGAGAGCGAGATGAATGCGGCGTTCGCCAAGTACATGGAGTTGGGCGACGGCGAGCCCCAAAACTTCGACGAGGACATCCAGGCGCTGTTTTCCGACGAGTCGGTCACGCCGCACGACGAGCACTTCAAGCTGCTGTCGATGTCGCAGCGCTCGGAAACCGGCGAGCGGCCGCATGCCCGGGTCGTGTTTTCGATCGGCAACAAGGAGGTGGCGGCCGAGAGCGACCCTGCCGCCGCTGAAGCGGTCTGGGGCGTCCCGCCGCCGGGGCCAGCCGATGAATCCGAGGCGGACAAAACGGACAACATGGCCCGCGCGCAGGCCGTGGTGACCCACAACGAG
>CAYYDO010000294.1:0-1576 GCA_964470595.1 uncultured Burkholderiaceae bacterium
GCCCGACTGTCCGAATCCGGAGGTTTCGGAGAGAAGTGCAACACGGGTGAGACCTCTCTTCTTCATGTCCTCGAAGACTTTCTCGGCCGCCATACGATCCGTCTGAGGCGTCTTGAAGACCCACTTCTTCACCGGCTCGACGATCACCACCGCACCGGCAAACGAAATGAACGGGATTTGTGCTTTCTCGACCAGCGGGACCATGGACATGGTGCTGCCGGTGGAGCTTCCACCAAGAATGATGTCCACCTTGTCGTCTTCGATCAGACGCTTGGCAAAGGCATTCGCCTTGTTGGCATCGCCGCCGTCGTCGTAATGAACAAGTTGCAACTTGCGACCCAAAACACCACCCTTGGCATTGATGTCATCAATGTACAGATTCAGTGTCTTCAGTTGAGGATCGCCGAGAAAGGCTGCTGGGCCGGTTACGGACAGAACCGAGCCGATCTTTATCGGCTGCTGCTGTGCCATGGCCACAACGCCACCCACGAAAAGAGCGGTACCCGCAAGAAACTGCCTGATGATGTTTTTCACAGAATTGTCTCCTTGAGAAATAAAAACAGCGATTCGCTTGAGCCCTGGCCGTCACACCCGCTCGATGACCATGGCAATTCCCTGCCCGACCCCGATGCACATCGTGCACAGGGCATATCTCGCCTTTCGGCGCTCCAACTCCACCATGGCGGTTGTTACCAATCGCGCTCCACTCATACCGAGGGGATGCCCCATGGCAATGGCGCCACCATTCGGATTCACATGCGCATCGGCATCACCCAGACCGAGATCGCGCAGCACAGCCAAGGCCTGCGCTGCAAAGGCCTCGTTCAATTCGATCACCTCCATCTGAGCCAGTGACAGTCCGGTCTGCGCGAGCACCTTGCGTACAGCTGGTGCAGGACCGATGCCCATGATGCGGGGAAGAACACCTGCAGCAGCGACACCGACCACGCGGGCGCGGGGTCGCAGACCATGTCGTGAGGCCGCCTGCTCGGAAGCCAGCACGAGCGCACAGGCACCGTCATTTACGCCTGAGGCATTGCCTGCCGTGACACTGAGATCAGGACCATTGACACCTTTCAGCTTGGAGAGCATCTCGATGGTGGTCTCCGGCCTGGGATGCTCATCGGTATCGAAATGCTTTGGGTCACCCTTTTTGGAGGGAATCACTACAGGAACAATTTCGTCCCTGAAACGGCCAGCCGCATTCGCCGCGGCCCAGCGCTGCTGGGAACGCAGCGCAAAAGCATCCTGATCAGCGCGGGAAATGTGATACTGCTCCGCGACATTGTCGGCCGTCTGCGGCATGGAATGCGTATCGAACAGTTTCTTCATCAGCGGATTGGGGAAACGCCACCCAATCGTCGTGTCATAGATGGCAGCGTTACGGGACCAGGCGGTTTCGGCTTTTGCCATCACAAAGGGCGCGCGTGACATGCTCTCCACACCGCCGGCGATCATCAGACCCGCCTCGCCGGACTTGATGGCGCGAGCGGCAATCCCAATGGCATCCATTCGGGATCCGCATAGCCGGTTGACCGTAGTGCCCGGAACATCGATCGCCAGGCCAGAAAGACAG
>CAYYDO010000295.1:0-1566 GCA_964470595.1 uncultured Burkholderiaceae bacterium
ATCGAGGCACTCGATCTGCGCGCCTACGATCTGGTGCTATCGAGCTCCTGGGCATTTGCCCACGGGGTGATCACGCCCGAGCGCTGCGCGCATCTGGCCTATGTGCACAGCCCCATGCGCTGGGCCTGGGACATGCAGGATGAGTATCTGGATCGGGCCGGGCTGCGCGGCATGCTGGGGCGGCTGGCGCGCTGGCAACTGGCCCGATTGCGCCGCTGGGATGTTCAGGCCGCACAGCGCCCCGATATGCTGGTGGCCAACAGCGCGTTTGTGGCGCAGCGCATCCAGGATTGCTGGCATCGGCCCGCCAGCGTGATCTATCCGCCCGTGTCCATTCCGCAGACACTGCCGCAGGCCACACCACACGGCGCCTGGGTGAGTGTGAGCCGGCTGGTGCCCTACAAGCGCGTGGATCTGTGGGTCAAGGCCTTTGCCCTGCTGCCGGAACACCGACTGCTGATTGCCGGCGACGGGCCACAGCGCAAGGAGCTGCAGGCCATGGCCACGCCCAATGTGCAGTTTCTGGGGCGCATCACCGATCGGGAGATCACCGGGCTGCTGGCCGGCGCGCGCGGCTTCCTGCAGGCCTCGAAGGAAGACTTCGGCATCGCCGTGCTCGAGGCCCAGGGCTGTGGCACGCCGGTGCTGGCCTATGGCGTGGGCGGCGCACAGGAAACGGTACGCGGGCTGGATCAGCCGCAGCCCACGGGCATGCTCTTCGAGTCGCTCGATCCCGAGAGCGTGGCGCAGGCGGTGATCGCATTTGAGCACCACACGTTCATGCGACAGGATTGCCGTTTGAATGCCGAGCGCTTTTCCCCGGCGCGATTTCGGTCGGAACTTGTGACGGCAGTCAACACACTGGGCTTCGAACTCGCCCCGCCCGCATAGAATGCGGGCATGCCCCCCCAGCAGGTCACCCGCCAGAACACGCGGTTTCTGAATCGCGAGCACACCGGCATGGTGGAGTTCGCCAATCGCGGGCTGGATATCGCGGGCTGCCTGATGGCCGCCGCTCTGGTCACGGTGCTGGTACCCATTGCCACCGGCAGCCACCGCGACTGGTTCCTGCTCGTGCTGATCAATGTCTTCATCAACATGCTGGCTTTTCAGCAGGCCGAGTTGTATCGCAGCTGGCGGGGCCGCCCCTACTCCGATCAGTTCAGCCGCCTGCTGATGGCCTGGGCGCTGGCAAGCGCCATCACCTGGATCATCTGGCAGTACATGGACCTCCACACGGTGATTGCGCCGCCATGGTTTGCCGGCTGGCTCGGAGGCTCGCTGCTGCTGATCGGTTCGCAGCGCGCCGCCTTTCATATGACCATCCGTTTTTTCCGCAGCCGCGGCGTGAACAACAAGCGTGTGGTGGTCTATGGCGCAGGCGGCCTTGGCAAATCCATCGCGGGGCAGGTCTCACGCAGCCCCGAGAGCGGCTTTCAGATCACGGCCTTCGTGGATGACGATCCCGCCCTGAAGGGCCAGTCGATCGGGCCATCGCCGATTGTGGGCGGCATGGCTGTGCTCTCGGCCACGCTGGCCGATCAGCAGCCCGCTGAGTTGTGGGTG
>CAYYDO010000296.1:0-275 GCA_964470595.1 uncultured Burkholderiaceae bacterium
CGTCGAGAACATGGCGATCTCGCGCGAGCGTGCCCTGGAGATTGCCAAACTGCGCGACGGCCAGGCCCGCGTACAGCAGACCCAGCAGCAGACGCGGGAAATGGCGGAGTTTCAGAACACCGTCAGGAGCGCTGCAACGCAGATGGATGCCGCACTGGCGCAGCGCGCGAACACGCCAGGCCATGCGGCGAAGGTCGAATTCATCAAGTCCCAACTGAGCGACCCGGCCAAGATGCAGCAGTTCGTGAGCACCTACCGGCCCGACCAGTGGCAGG
>CAYYDO010000296.1:285-1550 GCA_964470595.1 uncultured Burkholderiaceae bacterium
TCGTCCGGTGTCATCGACCGAGGCAGTCGGGAACGCATGGGAGTTGGCCGGGTTGTGATTCGATCACTTTCTGGCACTGCGAGTGTTGACACGCGCAAATAATGCGCTCGCAGTTGCCAAATTGATGCCGTAACCGGGAGTCGCGCCCCGGGCTTTTTGACAGCAGCAACACGCAAGGAATACCGCATGTACGCTGGCGTCGCGACCAGCAGCCCCAGCAGGGCATGACCAGATAGGTGCAAGTCGGGTTCACCACCGACAGGTCAGGCCCTGCGAATGCCTCAAGTCGAACGGGAGCGTCGGCAAGCGTGAAAGGAGTTTTCAAACACTTTTCATGGAGGCCATCATGCCTATTTCCGCACCCGACCTGGCCATTGTCGCCAGTCTCTCGATCGCAGACTACCTGCGCAATCAGCCGATCGACCAGATCGGCACCATGCACCCGCTGATGGCCAAACTCATGGCCAAGCGCAAGAAGCTCAATCCCGGCGTGAACCAGCAGGTCAACGTCCGCAAGGGCTACGGCTCCAACTTCACCTGGTCCAAGGGTGAAGCGACTCGCACCTTCACCAAGCGCGACACGACCGAGCAGGCGACGTTCAACTGGTACACCGGTCTGGACGGCATGTATCTGCCGTGGGACAACCTGTTTTCCGCCGGCATTCACGTCGACCCGGCTCCTGCCAGCCAGGGCAAGCTGGTCCCGACCGCGAACGAGAAGGTGATCATCACCAACATGATCTCGGAGCAGATGGAGTCGTTCGAACTCGGCTTCAAAGAAAAGCTGGACATCGAGATCCACCGCGACGGCTCGAGCGGTTCGGACGCCATCGTCGGCCTGGACGCTGCAATCTCCCGCACTCCTGCGGTGGGCGCGTATGGCGGCCTGGACCCGGCGACCAAGCCCTACTGGCGGAATTACTTCGCTGGTGCGGTTGCTACGGTCAACCTGGCCGCGACGATGGAAACGATGTGGCGCGCGTGCATCCGCAACGGCGGCGCCCCCGACTTCATCCTGGCCGGTTCGACCGCGATCGATGCCTATCGCTCGATCCTGACGCTGACCCAGAACACCGACGCGGGCAAGGTCAAGCGCATCGACGTGGGCGTGGGCGAGGGTGGCAGCACCGGCCTGTACTACAAGGGCGTGGAAATCATGTGGGATCCGACGTTCTCGGCCCTGGACACGCTGGAAGTGCCCGCGGCATCGGCCCTGTGGGAGAAGCGGATGTATTTCGTCAACACGAACCATCTGCTGTACGAGG
>CAYYDO010000297.1:0-1547 GCA_964470595.1 uncultured Burkholderiaceae bacterium
GCCCATCTATGGCGATGGCATGAATGTGCGCGACTGGCTGTATGTCGGCGATCACTGCGCCGCCATCCGCACCGTGCTGGCCCGCGGCCGTGTCGGCGAGGTGTACAACATCGGTGGCGGCAACGAGATGACCAATCTGGAGATCGTGCGCACCATCTGTCGCATCCTGGATCAGCGCTCGCCCGAGACCGCGCGTGCAGCCGGCGGGCATCATGAAAATCTGATCCGCTTCGTCACCGCCCGGCCGGGGCAAGATCGAGAGCGAGCTGGGCTGGCGGCCTGCCGAAAGTTTTGCCACCGGCATCAGCCGCACCATCGACTGGTATCTGCATCACGCCGACTGGGTGACACGGGTGCAAAGCGGCGCCTATCGCGAGTGGATCACACGCCACTATGGCGACAACCACTCGGGTGAGCCGGCATGATCGTTGTACTCGGCAGCCAGGGGCAGGTCGGCCGCGCCCTGTGCGACCGGGTGGGTGAGGCACCGGAGCATGTGTTTCTCTCGCGCGAGAGCCGCGACTACTGCGGGGATATCACCGATACCGCCGGCATCACCGAAACACTGCTCGAACTGCGGCCGCGTGTGATCCTCAATGCTGCCGCCTACACCGCCGTCGATCGGGCCGAGAGCGATGCAGATGCCGCGCATGCCGCCAATGCGCGTGCACCGGGTGTGATTGCACAGGTGGCCGCACGGATCGACGCCCTGCTGGTGCACTACTCCAGCGACTATGTATTCGATGGCAGCGGGGCTGCCCCCTGGCGCGAGAGCGATGACTGCCGTCCGCTGTCGGTCTATGGCGCCAGCAAGCGCGAGGGCGAACTGGCAGTGCTGGCATCGGGTGCGCGGCACTACATCCTGCGCACCAGCTGGGTCTACAGCCAGCATGGCAGCAACTTCCTGAAAACCATGCTGCGCCTGGCGGCCAGCCGCGAGGAAATCCGTGTGGTGGCCGATCAGCATGGCGTACCCACCCATGCCGAACTGATCGCCGACACCACCATGGAGCTGATCGAACGCAGCACCCCGGGCCTTGGCTCACGGGGACCGGCACCGGCCAGCGGTATCTATCACTGCGCGCCAGCGGGCGAGACCACATGGTTCGAATTCGCGCGACTGGTGATCAACACCGCCAGGGCACAGGGTCAGGCGCAGGCCTGCACACGCATCACCCCGATCCCCACGAGCGATTACCCGAGTGCAGCCGCGCGGCCGCTGAATTCGCGACTCGACACCAGTCACCTGCAGACCGCGCTCGGCCACGATTTTCCCGACTGGCAGGACGACGTGATGGCCACCGTGCATCGGGTGCTCAACCCTGTCGATGCAGGCGATGGCGATGATCCCGCCGCACCACATCCCGACCTCTGATCGGCTCGAAGGAGACTGAATGACCCTGTCACGACGCGGCATCATTCTGGCCGGAGGCTCCGGCACACGGCTGCATCCGGCCACCATGGCGGTCTCCAAGCAGCTGCTGCCGGTGTACGACAAGCCGATGGTGTACTACCCGCTGAGCACACTGATGCTCGCTGGCATACGC
>CAYYDO010000298.1:0-1542 GCA_964470595.1 uncultured Burkholderiaceae bacterium
GATGAACAAGTACCTGGAAGAGGGCGACCTCTCCGAGGCAGAGATCAAGTCAGGCCTGCGCACCCGCACCATTTCCACGGAAGTGCAGCCCATGCTCTGCGGCACCGCGTTCAAGAACAAGGGCGTGCAGCGCATGCTCGATGCGGTGATCGATTTCCTGCCCTCTCCGGTGGATATTCCTCCGGTTGGAGGTATTGATGCGCGTGAACAGCCGACCAATCGCAAGGCCGACGACAGCGAGAAGTTCTCGGCGCTGGCATTCAAGCTGATGACCGACCCCTTCGTCGGACAGCTCACCTTCATCCGCGTCTACTCCGGGGTGCTGAAGTCGGGCGATTCCGTCTACAACCCGATCAAGGGCAAGAAAGAGCGGATTGGCCGCGTGCTGCAGATGCATGCGAACAACCGTGAGGAAATCACGGAAGTTCTGGCGGGCGACATCGCTGCCTGCCTCGGTCTCAAGGAAGTCACCACCGGTGAAACCCTCTGCGACCCCGATGCCGAGATCATCCTTGAGCGCATGGTGTTCCCCGAGCCGGTCATTTCTCAGGCGGTCGAGCCCAAGACCAAGGCCGATCAGGAAAAGATGGGTATCGCCCTGGGCCGTCTGGCCAAGGAAGACCCTTCCTTTCGGGTCCGCACCGATGAAGAGTCTGGTCAGACCATCATCTCCGGTATGGGCGAGTTGCACCTCGAGATCATTGTCGACCGCATGAAGCGTGAGTTTGGCGTCGAAGCGACTGTCGGAAAACCCCAGGTGGCGTATCGGGAAACCATCCGCAAGCCTGTCGAGATCGAGGGCAAGTACGTCAAGCAGTCAGGCGGAAAGGGCCAGTACGGGCATGTCTGGCTCAAGGTCGAGCCGCAGGAAGAGGGCAAGGGATACGAGTTTGTCGATGCCATCAAGGGTGGCGTGGTTCCCCGCGAATTCATTCCTTCGGTCGACAAGGGCGTCAAGGACACCATGAACAGCGGTGTCATGGCCGGCTATCCGGTGGTCGATGTCAAGGTCACCCTGTTCGATGGCTCCTACCATGATGTCGACTCCTCCCAGATCGCCTTCGAACTGGCAGCATCCATGGCCTTCAAGGACGGTTGTCGCAAGGCCAGCCCGGCGCTGCTCGAACCGATGATGTCGGTCGAGGTGGAAACGCCGGAAGATTACGCCGGCACGGTCATGGGCGATCTGTCGTCACGGCGCGGCATGGTGCAGGGTATGGACGACATGCCCGGCGGAGGCAAGACGATCAAGGCCGAGGTGCCCCTGTCCGAGATGTTCGGTTATGCCACGACGCTGCGCTCCCTGACCCAGGGTCGTGCGACATACACGATGGAATTCAAGCATTACGCAGAAGCGCCGCGCAACGTCGCCGAAGCGATCATGAGCAAGAAATAATTTTTGATCTAAGGGGCGATATCCGGCCGGAGCCGGCTGGGGGCGGTGCTCGCCTTCGGCTGGTTCAACGCCAACGGCTTCGGCTTCGGCTTTGACGAGCTGGCCTCCGCCTCCCTCCTCCCCAAGTCCGAGGCCCCGATCCTCGC
>CAYYDO010000299.1:0-1520 GCA_964470595.1 uncultured Burkholderiaceae bacterium
CCCGCCCCCCGAGGGGGATGCGCTGCCTTGGGACGGCCCGGCGGCAGCGCGACGCAGGCGGCGGCGCCACTCGGTCATCGCCCGCATCGGCGCGCTGCCCGTGCCGGTGCAGATCATGATGATGTGCGAACGCGGGTGGTTGGGCATCAGGAAACTGCTGCCGAAAGGGCCGATCACCTGAACCTTGTCACCGATCTGGAGATCACAGACATAGTTGCTGGCGAGGCCCCGAACCGGATTCCCATCCCAGTCCTCCAGCACGCGCTTGACGGTCAGCGATACGTTGTTGTACCCGGGTCGCTCGCCATTGCGCGGGCTTGCAATCGAGTACTGACGGGCATGATGGGGCCTGCCTGTGGCATCGGTTCCTGGCGGAATGATGCCAAGCGACTGGCCTTCGAGTACCGGAAAGAACTGATCACCAAAATCAAGCACCACGTGGTGGGTGTCATAGTCCTTGCCCACCTCGGTGACGCGTGCATTGCCGGTCACCGTGGCCGTGATGGTCTTGTGCTGTGCCTTGGGGCCGTAGAGGTTGATGTAGGCATGCGCAGCCGACCACGGCGGCAGCGTTGCACTGACACTCTGCTGAACCGCTGCAGAGCCGGGTGTCTCTGCGTGTTCAGGAGCCGCGGAGAGTTCGGCGCTTACATCCACGCCTTGCGCGGCAAATGTCTCCGGCGGCAGTTCGGCGGGCAGTGTGTCCCAACCCAACTGCTCCTCGACGCCGTAGGCACTGGACTTCAATACCACCCGCCAGTTGTCGATCGAGCCGGTCGGGCACGGCGGAATGCAGGCCATGCAGAAATTGCATTTCTCTGCGTCCACCACATAGTTGCGCGAATCATGGGTGATCGCGCCCACCGGACAGGTGGCCTCGCAGGTGTTGCACCGGATGCAGATCTCCGGATCGATCAGGTGCTGCTTGAGCACCGCACTGTCATCAGTTCCCATCTGTGTCCTCCGCCTGGCTGGTAAAAAAACCCGGGGGTCGTGGCCCCCGGTTATTGTCGACAGTCTCCTCGCCTTTGCTCTGTCTCAACGCTCAGTTGAAGCGCACATAATCGAAATTCACCGGCTGGCGATTGATCCCCATGATCGGGGGCGCAATCCAGTTGGCAAACTTGCCCGGCTCGACCACCCGGCCCATCAGCGAGGCCACGTAGGCACGGTCCTGATCGGAGGGCAGCCACTGCTCGACATTCATGTTCCACTCGTGATCCGAGACGACACGGCCGTCCGGGGCAACCTTGATCTCGGACAGGGCGCCGATCTTGCGGTTGAATGCCTTGTGCGGCACCTTGAGACGAAAATCAATACCTGCCTTTTCGATCACCCGGTTCCAGCGGTCGACACCGCCGACCGAATCCTTGATGTAGTCATCGCGCAACACCTCATTGAGGGCGTTGAGCATCGGCACTTCCTTTTCGACCAGCTTGCCGTTGACCACATGCAGAACCTTGTAGGTGTCGTTCTTGAGGACATGATCGTCCATGCGCTTTCCTTCCTCGAAGCGACCC
>CAYYDO010000300.1:0-251 GCA_964470595.1 uncultured Burkholderiaceae bacterium
TCCCACACGATCAACTCAAATGTCATACATTTGAGAAGATGTCGGAGAAACAGCAGAAATCCCCAAGAAACGTGGGGAGAAAACCATATTGCCGGCGTCAGCAAAATGGTCAGATCACCCCGCCACCGGGCAGATCTCCCTGAGCCAATCCGCCCAGCGTTGAGCAGACAGCTCCGCCGTGAGATGCTCCCGGGCGACATGCTGAGCGTGGTCGACGATCTCGCGGTGTCGGTCACTCATGGCGACCAGAC
>CAYYDO010000300.1:261-1508 GCA_964470595.1 uncultured Burkholderiaceae bacterium
GCCAGGTCCTCATTGGATGC
Source organism: uncultured Burkholderiaceae bacterium (assembly GCA_964470595.1). GTDB lineage: Bacteria > Pseudomonadota > Gammaproteobacteria > Burkholderiales > Burkholderiaceae_A > Lacustribacter. The sequence continues at coordinate 282 of CAYYDO010000300.1, forward strand.
GTCCTGTGGCACGGTGACGAACAGTTGCCCGAACTGTAGCTCCAACTCGTCCACAGCCCCCACGCGCGTGCAGACGATCGGCACGCCGGCCAGCATCGCCTCGACCATCGCGATTGATAGCCCCTCCGCCTGTGAACAGAGCATCCAGCAGTCGAGGGCCGCGAGTGCGGAGCCGACGTCATCGGTCGGACCAGGTATCGTCACTCGATCGCCTGCCACGTCCCGGGCCAGCTTGCGGATCGGATCGGCCTCGATCCCATCGCCGATCATCACCGCCTGATAGTTGGCTGGCAGCTCGCTGACGGCCCGGGCACAGGCCTCCGGATGCTTGTTGAACGAGAAGCGGCCGATGTAACCAATCAGCGTCTCATGCCGTAGGACGCCCCATTGCGTGCGTTGCTGATCCCTGCCAATGCGGACCTGCACGCGGTCTGATTCGGCTCCGTTCCACAGCACCTTGACCTGCGGACGATACCGCTCCGGGAATGCCGATACGGCCGGACGACTGACCGCCGCCAGGTGCGTGGCCTTCGGAGCGACCACGGCCATCTGTCGCTCTGCCCACGGACCGGGACCATGGGCGACGACAACATGCGGTCCGGTCCATCCCGCCGCGGCGAGCAGCTCGCCCGCATCGGGCAAGCCCCAACTGATCGCGATATCGGCGTCACGCATGGCCGCCGAGAGGGACTCGACCAGCGTGGCACTGCGACGCATGCCGACTTCAGATCGCCTCTCCGTCGAATAGACCCTGATCTGCAGTGCGTCCAGTTCATCGAGGAACGGCCCCCAGGCTGGACCATTCTCATGCAGCCAGACTGCGCCGACGTCGACGCCGAATCGGCCGAAGTACCGGCATTGCGACAGGATCACCCGTTCGGCACCGCCCATGCCCAGCGACGGCGTGAGAAACACGACCCGAGGCCGGTCCGGAGACCAGCGATCCCATTTGCCGACCGGACAGGCCAGGGCGGCCGACTTAGCTTTCAGCCGGATGTTGCAGCCGCATTTGAGACAAGAGCCCGCGCGGAAGTATTCGCACGCTTCGCACAGTGCGACCCGGTCGGCATGCACGGAATCCGGTACCAGACGGCCACCGTTCGCGATGTGAGCAGCGGCCGATCCCACCAGGTTGACCGCCTTGCGGATGATGCCCGGCGGCTTGACGCATCCCTCGCACGGCCGAGCGTTAACTGCCGGTCCACAGGTGCGGCGTGAGCCTGCTGC